>NZ_JBFRDX010000012.1:0-132721 GCF_052114005.1 Marmoricola sp. RAF53
ATCCGGTTGGGGCGGTTCTCCTGGTTGGTCTTGGAGTACATCCGGGTGTACCACTCGTGCTGGTTCGAGCCGCCCTTGCCCATCGTGTAGACGTAGCCCGAGCCCTCCAGCTTGGAGAACTCCAGGGCGTCGGGGCGCATCCAGTACTCCGCGGTCAGCACGCCGGTGTTGTCGACCTCGAAGGCCTTGTTGTCGGAGAACTGGGCGTACTGGCCGTTGCCGTTGAAGGCCAGGGCGGGGTCGCCGTTGGGCAGCTTGGTCGCGGTCGAGCCGCCGACCACGGTGCCGTTGGCGGTCTTGCCGGTCACGTCGTTGAGACCCTGCAGGAACGCCGACGGGCTGTCCTTCAGAACCGCGGCGGCGTACGCCGAGTTCGTGGGCGACGCGCTCGTGGCCGCGGAGGCGCCGACGGCCGGGACCAGCACCGAGGTACTGGCGACCGCGGCGACGAGAGCGAGCTTGAGGGTGGTGCGCATGGAGGAGTCCTTCGTGGTGGGGGCTTCGAACCCGGTCAACTGATCGGCAGGTGTTCTGCCGCCCTGAGCGGGCGGTCGGGGTCGGCTCAGCGGAACGCGGCCGTCCGGGCGCTGGCGGAGATGCAACCGGCGGAGCGGCCGACCTGCCGCAGCCGGCGGAGGTCGCCGGCGCCGAAGCGGTGGTTCGCCGGCCCGACGACCGGGTACATCACCTGGTTGCGCCGGCCGACGTGGTCCAGGCCCATCACGTGCCCGATCTCGTGCAGGTAGACCTGGCCCCACGAGGTGGCGCCCGAGCGCGGGAAGCCGTGCCGCAGCCGAGCGGTCCGGTCCAGCGCGATCCGCCCCTGGACGTTCTCGTGGACCCCCGTGCCGAGCTTCGCGTACGACGAGCTGGCGAGCCCGGCGACCGGACCGCGCAGCCCCGGGACCTGCCGCGGCGTGGCCCAGGAGACGAGGATGTCGGCGCGCCGGTCCTGGGTGCCGCGGAACGCGATCCCGTTCGACGTGCCCCGGTAGACGAAGCGGATCCCGGTGGCCGCGCCCACCTGCTCGAAGGCGCGCCGGACGTCGCCGACGGAACCGGCGTACCCGCCGCGCGGGTTCACCCGGTAGGTGATCGGCTGGCAGGGGTTCCAGCGCGCCCCGAAGAGCCCGGATCCGCCCGCGTGCGCCGCGGCGGCGGTGCCGGCAGCCGCAGCAGGACCGGCGTAGACCGGGTCGGGAGCGGCGTCGTGGACCTCCGGCGCTGCCTCGGCCGCGGTGCTGCCGAGTCCGGCCGTCAGCAGGACGGCAGCGACAGCGGGGAGCAGGGGGCGTGCGAGCTTCATGGTTCCTCGGTCCTCACGGGGGCGTCGGGCGACCGGGAGGTCCGGCCGTCCTCCGAGGAAACGGCAGGACGGGTACTGCTCAGCGCGATCGCGGCGCCCTGCGTAGGGGGCGTGCCCCCGGCCACCGGGGGCGCGGTCGCCGGGTTGAGTGCCGCACGGACACCGCTGAGTGGCCCGGGTCAGACCGCGGTGGTGCCCTCCGGGTCCCACTCGCCGGCCAGATCGGCCCTGCTCGCCAGGCCCAGCTTCCGCAGCGTGCGGTACATGTGGTTCTCGACCGTGCGCACGCTCAGGTACAGCCGGTTCGCGATCTCCCGGTTGCTCAGCCCGGAGCGGGCGAGCAGCGCCACCTCGAGCTCGCGCTCGCTCAGCGACGAGGCCTCGTCGGTGACGAGTCCGACCGCCGACGCCTCGGCCGCGATCGCCGGGCCCCAGCGCTCCAGCAGCTCGCTCCGGCTGAGCGGTTCCAGCCCGGCGGCCGCCCGGCGCTCGGCGACGACCTCCAGTGCACGGCCGATCAGCCACCGCCCGAGGACCGGACCGGTCCGCACGAGCGCGTCGAGGACCTGGTCGGCGTCTCCGTCGACCAGGTCGGTGTGGAGGTCGACGATCGGGGCGAACAGCGGGATCGGCGCTCCTTCCCACGCCGCCTTCAGCTCGGCGAGCTCCTCGGACGTGCACGGCTCGGCCCGCAGCAGCCAGCAGAGCACGGCCGATCCCGCGAAGCCGAGGTCGCGACGCCGGATCCCGGCGTCCCAGAGCAGCTGGACCCCCTCCTGGGTCCGCCCCTGGGCGCGGAGCAGCTCCGCCTCGGCCCACGGCGCCATCGCGTCGAGCACCAGCGGGAAGACCTGCGGCAGCCCCTTGAGCTGGTTGATCAGCCCGAAGGCGAGGTTGACGTCACCCTGCCGGGCCCGGAGCACCGCCGCCATCGACAGGATCCGTTGGTAGTACGAGACGTTGACCGGCCCCGGCGGGCCGAGCCGCAGCACCGTGCTGAGCACCTGCCAGGCGCCGTCGACGTCGCCGAGGAACATCAGCGCGGTCGCCACCCCCCGCGAGTGCATCCGGATCCCGAGCGGGTCCAGCCGGTCGTAGGCGGCGGTCAGGCACTCCTGCGAGTACGCCAGCGCCTCCTCCACCTGACCGTCGAGCAGCAGCGCGTCGGCGCGCATCGTCCGGAGCTGGTCGGTCACCGAGCCGGCGTCCTGGTCGAGGTCCAGGTCCCACTCGTGCAGGATCTGCAGCACCTCGCCGGGGCGTCCGGTCTCCATCAGCAGCCCGCCGAGCAGGAGGACGTACCAGACGTTCTCGCGGGCCGGCTCCAACGGGAAGTCGGCCGCGGCCGCCATCAGCTCCGCCGGCCCGCGGCGGGCGCACTCGAAGGCGAGCACCTGGGCACGCAGCAGCGCGGCGTACGGCCCGGCCCGGTCGCGGAAGGCTTCCAGGATCGCCACCCCGGCGTCGATGTCCGACTCCCGGAAGGCGACCCAGCGGGCCTGCTTCACCACGAACTCGACCGTCGCGAAGAGATCCTCGTCCTCGTCGAGGGGGGTGCCGGCGAAGATCGCGTCCACCTCCTCGGTCGGCGGCGCGCTGTTCATCAGCGACTCCAGCAGCGGAGAGGCGGTGGCGACGCTCGGCGACGTGCGCCAGGCGTCCCGGCGCAGCACCGTCTGCGCGGCGAGCCGCTGGGCGACCACCGGGATCGGCTCGTCCACGGGGTCCTGCTGCGGCTCGCCGTCGGCCCAGAAGTGCGGGTGCGTCCCGGCCCACCACTGCGGCAGCTGCGGTGTCGCGGGCCCCTCGAACGTCGCGCTGAACTGCTCCATCAGCTCCTCGCGGCGCACCACGTTCATCCCGGTGCGCACCGCGTGCGCCAGACACGGCGGCGCGACCGCGGCGAGCACGGTCTGCCCGCCCCGGGTCCGGAAGGTGACCACCCGCTCGAGCGTCATCAGCCGCTGCATCAGCCTGCTCCCGGCGAGCCGGCGCGCGTGCGCGAGCTCCAGCGGGCCGAACCAGGCGAGCGCCTCCAGGGCCGCGACCTCCTCGGGCTCCAGCTCGGCGCAGAAGGTGTCGGCGATCAGGCTGTGCGGCACGTCCTCGAGCGGCGACACCTCGGTCCAGACGCCGTCGACCCGGGTGGCCGCGCCGGACCACACGGCAGCGTCGGCGAGCGACAGCACCGCCCGGGCGTTGCCGCCGGACCAGGCGGTCAGGGACGCGATCAGCGAGATGTCGACGGCACCGTCGAGGTGGTCCTCGAGGATCGCGGCCGCGCCGCGCAGCCCGATCGTCTCCACCGGGACGCGCGCCAGCGGCTGGCCACCGACCTCCAGCCCCCGCCAGGGGCCGTTGGGGACACCGAGCCGGACCGAGCAGAGCAGCCCGCAGCCGGACATCTCGACCAGGCTCTCGATCACGGCCAGCGAGGCCAGGTCCACCAGGTCGACGTCGTCGATCACCAGCAGGTTGCGGCGGCCGCGGAGCTCCTCGAGGAAGTGGTCGCGCACCTCACCGACCGAGACCCGGTCGCCGGAACGCGGCGCCACCCGGAGCGGGTGCAGCGCGAACGCGGCGAGCGGGGTGTCCCGGGTGGCGGCGGCACCGCGCAGGGTGAGCACGTGCACGCCGCGGCTCGCCGCCCGGCGGCCCAGCTCGGCCAGCACCGTCGAACGGCCGCAGCCGACGTCGCCGGTGACGAGCACACCGACATCGGCCTCCAGCCACTTCTCGGCCGCTGCCAGGCACTGCGGGTGCTCCACCCTCACCCGGACAGCGTCGCCGCTGCGCGGGTGAGGCCGCAAGGGCTCCCCGGGAGAGTCAGCCCTCCTGCTCGGCCTTCAGACGCAGCGCGATGTCGATGAGCTGGTCCTCCTGGCCACCGATCAGCTTGCGCTTGCCGGCCTCGGCAAGGATCCGTGCGCCGGAGACGCCGTAGCGCTCCGCGGCGTTGCCCGCGTGCTTGAGGAAGGACGAGTAGACGCCGGCGTAGCCCATCATCATCGTCATCCGGTCCAGGCGGCACTCCTCCGGCATCGCCGGGCGGACCACGTCCTCGGAGGCGTCGATGATCTTCATGAAGTCCACGCCGGTCTTCCAGCCGAGCTTGTCGCAGATGCCGACGAAGGCGTCCAGCGGCGTGTTGCCGGCGCCGGCGCCGAAGCGGCGTACCGAGCCGTCGATCTGGGTCGCGCCCGCGCGGACCGCCATCACGGTGTTGCCGGCGCCGAGGTCGAGGTTCTCGTGGCCGTGGAAGCCGACGGTGGCCTCGTGGCCGATCTCGGCGACGACGGCGGCGACCCGGTCGGAGACGCCCTCCAGGATCAGCGCGCCGGCCGAGTCGACGACGTACACGCACTGGCAGCCGGAGTCGACCATGATGCGGGCCTGCTTCGCGAGCACCTCGGGAGGCTGGGTGTGGCTCATCATCAGGAAGCCGACGGTCTCCAGGCCGCGCTCGCGGGCCAGCCGGAAGTGCTGCTCGGAGACGTCCGCCTCGGTGCAGTGCGTCGCGATCCGGCAGATCGAACCGCCGTTGTCCTGCGCCATCAGGATGTCGTCCTTGGTGCCCACGCCCGGGAGCATCAGGAAGGCGATCTTGGCGTTCTTCGCGGTCTCGGCCGCGATCTTGATCAGCTCCTGCTCCGGGGTGGCGGAGAAGCCGTAGTTGAAGCTCGACCCGCCCAGGCCGTCACCGTGGGTGACCTCGAGGACCGGGACCCCCGCCTCGTCGAGGGCGGCGATGATCGAGCGCACCTCCTCGCGGCTGAACTGGTGCCGCTTGTGGTGCGAGCCGTCGCGCAGGCAGGTGTCGGTGAGCCGGATGTCCAGGTCGGACGTCGGGTCGGTGTCCCGCCAGGCGCGGGTCAGGGCGTTGGGGCCAGCTGCCCCTGAAATGGTGCTCCCAGCGATGCTCATGTCAGTTACCGCCCTTCGCGGCCAGGATCGCCCGGGCCATACCTTCGCCGGCGCGGGTCGCGGCGGCGGTCATGATGTCGAGGTTGCCCGAGTACGGCGGCAGGAAGTCGCCCGCGCCCTCGACCTCGATGAAGATCGAGACCTTCGTCGCGCCGCGGGTCGCCTCGCTCGGGTCGTCGAACTGCGGCTCCTGGAGCAGCCGGTAGCCCGGGACGTAGTCCTGGACCGCGGCCACCATCCGGTGCACCGACTCAGAGATGGCGTCCCGGCCCGACTGACCGATGTCCGGGCCGACCGCGCAGAAGATCGTGTCGCGCATGATCATCGGCGGCTCGGCCGGGTTCAGGATGATGATCGCCTTGCCCTGCTGGGCACCGCCGATCGTCTCCACGCCCTTGGCCGTGGTCCGGGTGAACTCGTCGATGTTCTGCCGCGTGCCCGGGCCGGCGCTCAGCGAGGCCACCGAGGCGACGATCTCGGCGTACGAGACCGGGGTGACGCGGGAGACCGCGGCCACCATCGGGATGGTCGCCTGGCCGCCGCAGGTGATCATGTTGACGTTCTCGGCGGTCGCGTGCTCGTCGCCGTTCACCGCCGGGATGCAGGCGGGCCCGACCGCGGCCGGGGTGAGGTCGACGGCCTTGATGCCGGCCTCGGCGTAGCGCGGGGCGTACTCGCGGTGCACGTAGGCGCTGGTCGCCTCGAAGATGAAGTCCGGCAGCTCGTCCTGCTTGAGCAGCCAGTCGACGCCCTCGGCGCTCGCGACCAGGCCCTCGTTCGCGGCCCGCTCCAGGCCCGGGCTGGCCGGGTCCACGCCGATCATCCAGCGCGGCTCGATGACGTCGCTGCGCATCAGCTTGTACATCAGGTCGGTGCCGATGTTGCCGGGGCCGACGATCGCGGCGGTCAGCTTCTTGGTCATGGTGCTCCTACTCCTCGAAAACAACGGCCAGCGGGGCGAACCCGCTGATGGATGCCACGACCCGGTCCCCCGGGGCGAACGGCACGAACGGGCCCAGGGCCCCGGACAGGATCAGCTGGCCCGCGCGGAGCGGGTCGCCGAAGCGGGCGGACTGGACGGCGAGCCAGCGCAGCGCCTCGAGCGGGTCGCCCAGGCAGGCGGCGCCGTTGCCGGAGGAGCGGACCTCGTCGTTGATGCTCAGCTCCATGACCACGCCGACCGGCTCGCAGCCCGCGAGTCCGGGGCCGGCCAGCGGCTGCGCGTCGGTGCCGATCACGAAGAGCCCGCTGGAGGCGTTGTCGGCCACGGTGTCGGTGAACTCGATGTTCCAGTCGGCGATCCGGGAGTCGACGATCTCGAGCGCCGGGAGCGCCACCTCGACGGCGTCGCGGACCAGCTCGAGGGTGATCTCGTCCTCCGGGACGTCGATGTCCTTGCCGAGCCGGAAGGCGACCTCGGCCTCGACGCGGGGCTGCACCAGGGTGGCCATCGAGATCGGGCGTCCGTCGGCGGCGGCGCCGTAGGAGACGTCCATGTCGTCGAGCAGGTAGCCGAAGTCGGGCTGGTCCACGCCCAGCTGGTCCTGCACGGCCTTCGACGTGGCCCCGATCTTGCGCCCGACGACGGTCGCCCCGCCGGCGATCCGGGCCTGCACGAGGCCCTGCTGCACGGCGTACGCTGCGGGCAGGTCGTCGGTGCCGATCAGGTCCCGGACCGGAGCGCACGGCACCCGGGTCGACTGGGCCTGGGCGAGCCGGTCGACGGCAGCCGCGATGGCATCGTGTGTGTTCACGACACCCATACTAGAACCTGTTACAGTTTTGTGCCATGAAGGCCTCCTACGATGTGGTCGTGGTCGGCGCCGGTGGCGCCGGGATGACCGCCGCGCTCGCCGCCGCCCGCCAGGGCCTGGACACCGTCCTGATCGAGAAGTCCGCCTACTTCGGCGGCTCGACCGCACGTTCCGGCGGCGGCGTCTGGATCCCCGGCAACTACGCGATCAAGGCCGCCGGCCAGGTCGATCCCGGCGACGAGGCGGCCTCGAAGCTGTACCTCGACTCCATCGTCGGCGACGTGGTCCCCAAGGTCCGCCGCGACACCTACCTCGACCGCGGTCCCGAGGTGATGGAATTCCTCAAGGCGAACACGCCGGTGCGCTTCAAGTGGGTCCCCGAGTACGCCGACTACCTGCCCGAGGCCCCCGGTGGACGCCCGCGCGGCCGCACCGTCGAGCCGGTGCCGATCAACGCGAAGTTCCTCGGCGACGAGCTCGACCGGCTGCACCCGCCGTACGGCAAGGCGCCGGCCAACCTGATCATCACCCAGGCCGACTACCGCAAGATCAGCCTCGGCATGCGCACCATCAAGGGCCCGCTCACGCTGATCAAGGCCACCCTGATGCGGCTGCTCACGCTGCTGCTCGGCAAGAAGATGTACGCGATGGGCAACGCCATCGCGATCGGCCTGCGCCAGGGCCTGGTCGACGCCGGTGTCCCGGTCGAGTACGAGACCGAGCTCACCGACCTGGTGATCGAGAACGGCCGCGTCGTCGGCGTGAGAGTGCTCCAGAACGGCCAGGAGCAGGTCCTCCGCGCCACGAAGGGCGTCATCCTGGGCAGCGGCGGGTTCGAGAAGAACCTGGAGATGCGCGAGAAGTACCAGCCGCAGCCGACCTCGGTCGACTGGACCACCGGCGCGGCGACCAACGAGGGCGGCGGCATCCTCGCCGGCATCGCCGCCGGCGCCGAGACCGACCTGATGGACGACGCCTGGTGGGGCCCGACCATCCCGCTGCCGAACGGCCCGTGGTTCTGCCTGTCCGAGCGCAACCTGCCCGGCTCGATCATCGTGAACCAGGCCGGCAAGCGCTACATGAACGAGGCCCTCCCCTACGTCGAGGCCACCCACGAGATCTACAAGGGCGAGGCCACCGGCGTCACCCACGTCCCCTCCTGGATGATCATCGACCAGCGCTACCGCAACCGGTACCTGTTCGCCGGCCTCGGCCCGCGGCAGCCCTTCCCGGGCCGCTGGCTCAAGGAGGGCGTGATCCACAAGGCCGGCACCGTCGAGGAGCTGGCCGCCAAGATCGACGTCCCGGTCGAGGAACTGGCGGCGACGGTCGAGCGGTTCAACGGCTTCGCCGCGACCGGCGTCGACGAGGACTTCCACCGCGGCGAGAGCGCCTACGACAAGTACTACTCCGACCACACGGTGAAGCCGAACCCGTCGCTCGGCGCGATCGACCACGCGCCCTTCTACGCCGTGAAGATCGTCCCCGGCGACCTCGGCACCAAGGGCGGCCTGGTCACCGACGAGCGGGCCCGGGTGCTGCGCGCCGACGGCTCGGTCATCGAGGGCCTGTACGCCGCCGGCAACTGCTCGTCCGCCGTGATGGGCAACACCTACGCCGGTCCCGGCGCCACCATCGGCCCCGCCATCACCTTCGGGTACCTGGCCGCCGAGGACATCGCGAAGAACGCCGACGGAAAGGGCGCTGCCTGACATGCCGATCAACCCCGACATCGCCCTCGGCGCCGACCTCGGCGACGTGACGTTCAGCTGGACCGAGAGCGACGTGCTGCTCTACCACCTGGGCATCGGCGCCGGCTCCCGTCCGGGCGACAACCTCGACCCGGGCGCGCTGCGCTACACGCTGGACGACGCGAACCTCCAGGTGCTGCCGTCCTTCGGCATCGTGGTGCCGACGTTCCACGAGACCGACCCGCCGCCGCTGGACCTGCCGGGCTGCGAGCTGGACCTGGCGAACATCGTCCACGGCGCCCAGGAGATCCGGGTCACCGGCCCGCTCCCCACGGCCGGCACCGCGACGCTGTCGCGCCGGATCAGCGAGATCTGGGACAAGGGCAAGGCCGCCGTGATCTGGCAGGAGGGCACCGCCCGCGACGCCGAAGGCAACGAGCTGTGGACCGTGCGGTCCTCGATGTTCGTCAAGGGCGAGGGCGGCTGGGGCGGTGACCGCGGCGACGCGACGGCCGTCGAGGTGCCCGAGCGCAAGCCGGACGTCGACACGAGCTACGACGTCACCCCGCAGCAGGCGATGCTCTACCGGCTGTGCGGCGACCGGAACCCGCTGCACGCCGACCCCGCCTTCGCGCAGGGCGCCGGCTTCCCGGCCCCGATCCTGCACGGCCTCTGCTCCTACGGCATCGTGCTGCGCACGGTGACCGACGAGCTCCTCGGCGGCGACGCCGCCAAGGTCGGCGGCTTCAGCGCTCGGTTCGCCGGCGTCGTGTTCCCGGGCGAGACCATCCGGGTCCAGGCCTGGGACGAAGGCGGCAGCATCGTCGTCTCGGCCACGATCGCCTCTCCCCGCGCGGAGCGCGACGGCGCCCCGGTGCTCGCCGACTGCGTGCTCACCAAGGCCTGAGACCGCGCCTGACCGGGTCGTGTGCCTGAGGACGCGCTCTAGCGCGTCCTCAGGCTGCTGGTCCCGGTCGCCGTGAAGTAGACCGAGGCCTTGATCGCACCGGCCGGCACCGTCGACCCCGCGTAGGTCTTCGAGACCGATCCGCTGAGCACGAACGAGCCCTTGAGCGCGACGTGGGTGGCCGAGGCCGTGGCGGCGACGGCGGTGGTCCAGGTGCCGGCCGTGACCGTTCCCAGGCCGACCTCGTCGGCGGGCTGGCCGGCGGCGCCGGCGTACCCGGCGGTGAGGGTGCCGCTCACCTTGAGCGGGACCACGATCGTCCACACGCCGGTCGCCGTGACCTTGCCGGTGCCGACGACGGTCACCTTGCCGGCGGCGGTGACCTTCGCCGTCACCGTCGAGCCCACCAGCGGGGTCCGCCCGCTCCCGGCGACCCGCTCCAGCTTGCCGGTCAGCGTCACCGGGTTCCCGTAGCCGACGTCGGTCCGGTCGACCGCGGCTGTCAGGTCGGTCTCGGGGACCAGCACCGTCACGGTGCCCAGGTCGACCTTCGTCGCGACGTACCCGGGAGCGGCCGCGAGCTCGACGCTGAGCGTGCCGGTCGCCGTCGGCTTCACCGCCAGCGCGAAGCTGCCGTTCGCACCGACGACCGCGTTGCCGAGCACGGTCACCTTGGTGACCGTCCCGGAGACGCTGGTCAGCTTCACCGGGAGGCTCGCGCCGACGACCGGGACCTCGACCCCGCTCACGGTCCGGGTCAGCCGGCCGGTCACCGTGACCGGGTCGCCGTAGTACGTCGACGCCGTGTCCTTGGCCGCGGTCAGCACCGGGGCGCACACCCCGGGGGTGGCCACCCGGGTCACCGTCGGGGCCGCGGCGTACACGACGCTCGCGGCCGTCTTCGCGGTGTAGGTCGTCGCCACGCTGACCGACTGGTTCACCGTGCCGGTGCCCTCGCCGCCGGTGGTCACGGTGCCGGCCGAGGCCGCGGTGGTCGCCGTCGACGCCTGCTTCGTCAGCGGCACTGCGACCCCCTTGACCGCGAGACCGCTGGCGGTGTCGACCACCTTCGCCTGGACCGGGAACGACGCCGCGGTGCAGACCGACGGGGTCGCGCCGGTCTGGCCGGCCACGGTCAGCCCGACCGTGACCGGACGGGCGGTGCCGGTGGCGAAGGTGAGCGGGCTGCTCACCGTCTTGGTGGCTCCGCTGGAGTCGGTGATCACCGCGGTGACCGTGGTGGACCCGGTCGCGCTCGCGTTGCAGGTCACGGTCGACTGGACCTCACCCGGCGACGCGAACGTGCAGTCGGTCCGCTTCGAGGACCAGACGATCTTGGCGACGGTACGGCCGGTCGGCAGCGACGGCGTCACGGCGGCCTGGGTCGGCAGGCCGGGCACAGCCGGGTTGTTCACCGCGATGGTGGCCCCGAGGACGGTCGGCGCGCCGAGGCTGCCGCCGCCGCTGCCGTCGCCGCCGCCGAGGAGGAAGCGGGAGTCGGCGGCGTTCCAGTGCGAGGAGAGGTAGCCGCCCGGGTCCGGGTACGTCGAGAAGTAGTCGTCGTTGTTGCA
The DNA here is from genome assembly GCF_052114005.1 of Marmoricola sp. RAF53. Classification (NCBI taxonomy): domain Bacteria; kingdom Bacillati; phylum Actinomycetota; class Actinomycetes; order Propionibacteriales; family Nocardioidaceae; genus Marmoricola; species Marmoricola sp. RAF53. The sequence goes on from NZ_JBFRDX010000012.1 coordinate 11,154, forward strand.
GTCGAAGAAGAACTCCCGCTCGGTCGGGCAGACCTGCACCATCGCGTGGTTGCCGCCGTCGGCGTAGCACATCGTGTCCGACTCGTCCCAGCAGTGGCCGGCGTTCGTCGAGTGCGGCGCGGTGTTCTGCACGCCACCGAGGGTGTGCAGGATCTCGTGGGCCTCCACCGAGTGCTCGCTGGTGCCGTTGCCCAGGCCCCAGCAGCCGGCGTCGATGCGGGCGTACTGGGCGTAGGCGCCGTTGTTCGGGTTCGCCTGGGTGGCGCCGTCGTTGGTGTACATGCTGGCCACGCCGCAGAGCACGGTCGCGTCGGTCCACATCACGTACTTGCGGCCGGCCGCGGTGTAGCCGAGGGCCTGCACCGCCGCGACCGTCGAGGAGAACGAGGCCATCGAGCCGGCGGGCACGGTCACGTTCAGGATCGACGCGACGCAGCCGCCGCCCCCGGCCTCGGTCACGTACCGCAGGTGCCGCACGCCGCCGGTCAGCGCCGCCGACCGGTTCACGACGTCGTCGGCGCCGGCGGCCCAGCGCTGCAGGGACGCCTTCAGGTCGGCGTACCGATTGGTCTTGCCGGCCTCGACGACGTACATGCCCTGCAGCCGGTAGCCGGAGGTGCCGTCGCCGTCGCACGGGACGGTCGGGTCGGTGGCCGTGGTGGCGACCTGGGTCGCCGGCACGCCGAGCTCCTGCGCGGCCTGGTACGCCGCGACGCCGGCGCCGGGCCGGGCCCTCAGCTCGCCGGTCGAGGGCCGCGCGTGCACGTCGACGCCCGCGGGCGCCTCGTCGGAGTGCATGCAGGCGACGCTGTCCCCTACCCGGATCGGCCGCGCCTGCGCGCACGCGGCCTCGGCACGGCTCACCTGCGTCCAGGGTTGGGCCGTGGTCAGCGCGGCGGCGCCGAGGCTGATCACGAGGGCGATGAGCAAACGCCGGTCTACGTACCCGCGCAGGGTCATGGGCGTCACCTTCCGTGGCAACGAGTTACCCCGGCGCGTCCGTGCGCCGAGCACACGGCGAATCGGCACTCCGGAGCGGTACCTGAGCCGTTCCGCCGAACTGGGGACCTTGGTCCGTCAGGCGGAGAGGATCAGGCCGCTCGTCGGGACCCCGGTGCCGGCGGTGACGAGCACGTTCGCGACCGCGTCGACCTGGTTCACCGAGGTTCCGCGGACCTGCCGGACGCCCTCGGCGATGCCGTTCATGCCGTGGATGTACGCCTCGCCGAGCTGGCCCCCGTGAGTGTTCAGCGGCAACCGGCCGCCGAGCTCGATGGCGCCGTCGCGGACGAAGTCCTTCGCCTCGCCGCGGCCGCAGAAGCCGAGCTCCTCGAGCTGCATCAGCACGTACGGCGTGAAGTGGTCGTAGAGCACGGCCGTCTGGATGTCGTCCGGGGAGAGCCCCGACTGGCGCCACAGCTCGCGGCCGACGACGCCGATCTCGGGGATCCCGATGTCGTCGCGGTAGTACGACGTCATCACGTACTGGTCCGGCGCGCTGCCCTGGGCGGCCGCCGTGATCGAGACCGGCTTCTGCTTCAGGTCCGCCGCCCGCTCCGGGGTGGTGACCACGATCGCCACCGCGCCGTCGCTCTCCTGGCAGCAGTCCAGCAGGTGCAGCGGCGCCGCGATCATCCGGGACGCCTGGTGCTCCTCGAGCGTGATCGGCTTGCCGTGGAAGAACGCCTTCGGGTTCGTCGCGGCGTGCTTGCGGTCGGCGACCGCGACGGCGCCGAAGTCGGCCGAGGTGGCGCCGTACTCGTGCATGTAGCGGGTCGCCTGCATCGCCACCGTCGCCGCGGGCGTGGACAGCCCGTAGGGGTAGGTGAAGGCGTTGTCGAGGCCGTTGGTGTTCACCTGGGTGGCCGCCCAGCTGGAGACCTGGCCGAACCGCATCCCGGAGCGCTCGTTGAAGCCGCGGTAGCAGACCACGACGTCGGCGACCCCGGTGGCGACCGCGAGGGCCGCCTGCTGGACGGTGCCGCAGGCCGCGCCGCCGCCGTAGTTGATCCGGCTGAAGAAGCGCAGGTCGCCCATGCCGAGCTCGCGGGCGACCGCGATCTCCGAGGAGTTGTCCATCGTGAAGGTGACCAGGCCGTCGACGTCCTGGGTGGACAGCCCGGCGTCCTGGAGCGCGTCCAGGACGGCCTCGCAGGAGAGCTGCAGCTCGGAGCGGCCGGACTCCTTGGAGAACTCGGTCGCGCCGATGCCGGCGATCGCGGACTTGCCCTTCAGCGTGCGGCTCACTGCACTCCTCCCACGAGGGTCACCTTGGCGTTGACGTGGTTGCCCAGCGAGACCACCCCGACGACGTCGACCGTGACCGTGCCCGGAAGCGAACCGGCGGCGTCCGCCGCGTTCTCCACGACCGTGCCGGTGAAGGTCATCGTGTCGTAGGGGTACGCCGGCGCGCCGAGCCGCAGCCCGCAGGAGGTGATCCGGAAGTCCGGACCGACCGCGTCGCGGGCCCAGTCGCCGACGTACTTCTGCACCAGGCCGGTGGTGGTGAGGATGTTCATGAAGATGTCCTTCGAGCCGTGCCCCTGGGCGAGGTCGCGGTCGTGGTGGACGTCCTGGAAGTCCCGGGTCGCGATCGCCGTGGAGACGATCAGCGTCGGGGTCAGCGGGAGCTCCCACTCCGGGAGCCGCGTACCCGTGGCGGTCACGCGGTCACCTCCCACTGCGCGAGCGTCAGGTCGTCGTCGATCTGCTCGAACACCACCCGCACGGGGGCGCCGATCGCGATGTTCTCGCGGTTGCCCTGGACCTCTCCGACCATCCGGAGTCCTTCCTCCAGCTCGATCAGCGCGAGGGTGATCGGCAGTTCCTTGCCCGGCAGCTGCGGGGCGTGGTGGACCAGGAACGAGAAGACCGTGCCCCTGCCGCTGGCGACCACGTAGCCGCGGTCGGCGGTGTGGCAGGTCGGGCACATCGGCCCGGGCGGGTGCCGCAGCTCACCGCAGGCGTTGCACTTCTGCAGCCGCAGCTCGCCGGCCTTCGTGCCCTCCCAGAAGTACGCGGTGTCCCGGTTCATCTGCGGGCGGACCAGCTTGGTCTTGTCGACACGCGGCTTCCGCTGGGCGGGCTTGAACTTGAGCACCCGGAACAGCATCGTCGCGACGGCCTCGCGCTCCTCACCGCCCTGCTCGTTCTTCTTGGCCACCCACCAGGTGTTCAGCGTCGAGACGAAGTAGCCCTCGCCGACGCCGGTGACCTTGGGGCCGACGACCGACTCCAGCCTCGTGGTGATCGAGATCTGCTCGCCCACCTTCACGTCGCGCAAGTAGGTCTGGTCGCAGTTCGTGCCGAGCACGGACTTGAACCCGGCCGCGTCGAAGATCTGCATGGTTCCGTGCAGCGGGTCGTCGGCCGGACGGGTCGGGTCGAGCCCGTACATCGTCCAGACCTGCGCCATCGCCGGCGGGGCGATCCCGTCGCTGTAGCGCGGGTCGGTCTCCCCCATCGCCTCCAGCCAGTTGTTGATCATCGGCTGGTTGATCGGGTCCCGGGCCTCCCGCGGCGCGGTCTCGCCCATCGCGAACATCTTCTCGACCGCGGCCATGATCCGGTCGTGGTCCCAGGTCTCCTGGGCCGTCTCCTGGGGCGCGTCGGTCCCGCTCATCGGGGGACCTTCGGCAGGCCGAGGCCGAACATCGCGATCAGCTCGCGCTGGACCTCGTTGACGCCACCCCCGAAGGTGAGCACGAGGTTGCGCTTGGAGGTCGCGTCCAGGAAGTGGAGCAGGGTCGCGGTCTCCGGGTCGGCCGGGTCGCCGTACGCCGAGACGATCTCCTCGAGGTCCAGACCCAGGCGCTGGACCTCGTCGGAGGCGAACACCTTCGACGAGGACGCGTCCGCGACCGCGGCGAGCCCGGTGGCGCCGCCGCCCGCACCGTGCCCGTGGGTGCCCGCCGGCGCGGCCACCTGCCAGTTGAGCAGCTCGTTGACGCGGAACGAGACGGTGACCCGGGCCAGGGTGTCCCGGACCGCCGGGACCTCCAGCAGCGGGGTGCCGTCGGGGGCGGTCTTGTCCTGCGCCCAGGCGATCACCTCGTCGCGCAGGCCCTCCAGGCGGCCGGCCGGGCCGAGCATGATCCGCTCGTGGTTGAGCTGGGTGGTGATCAGCTTCCAGCCCTGGTTCTCCTCGCCGACGAGCATGTCGGCCGGGACCCGGACGTCGTTGTAGTACGTCGCGTTGACGTGGTGCGAACCGTCGCAGGTGACGATCGGCGTCCACGAGTAGCCGGGGTCCTTGGTGTCCACGATCAGCACCGAGATGCCCTTGTGCTTGGGCGCGTCCGGGTCGGTGCGGACGGCCAGCCAGATGTAGTCGGCGGCGTGGCCGCCGGTGGTCCACATCTTCTGGCCGTTGACGATCCAGTCGCCGGTCGCGGGGTCCTTCCTGGCGGCGCAGCGCAGCGACGCCAGGTCGGTGCCCGCGTCGGCCTCGGAGTAGCCGATGGCGAAGTGCACGTCGCCGGCCAGGATGTCGGAGAGGAACATGTCCTTCTGCTTCTGGGTGCCGAACGACTGCAGCGTCGGGCCGACCGTCTGCAGCGTCACCGACGGGAGGTGCACGTCGGCGCGGGCGGCCTCGTTGGCGAAGATCTGCTGCTCGATCTCGCCGAGCCCCTTGCCGCCGTACTCGACCGGCCAGCCGACGCCCATCCAGCCGTCGCTGCCCATCTGCTTGATGTTGCGGTGGTACGCCGGGCCGTGCCGGTCGGTCATCATCTCGAGCTTGTCCTCGTCGCTGACCAGCGTCGAGAAGTAGGCGCGGACGTCGTCCTTGAACGCGCGCTGCGCCTCGGTGAGCTCGAGGTTCTTGCCGGCGCCCTCGGCGACCGGGACCTGCGCCAGGGTGGCGTTGCGGCCGCCGAGCAGGCGGGCGACGTCCTTGGCGCGGGAGAAGTAGCGGTGCAGCGGGTAGGTCTCGTCGACCCCCATGCCGCCGTGCAGGTGGTGACAGGTCTGCAGCGCGGCCGGGACCCGGTCGGTGAACCAGGCCGCCCCGACGGCGAGGTCGTCGTCGGCCGGCAGGCTCTCAGCGACGCGCCAGGCCGCACCCTGGGCGGCCAGCGAGGTCATCCGGGCGACCACGAAGACGTCGGCGATCTGGACGGCGACGGCCTGGAACTCGGCGAGCTTGCGGCCGAACTGGCCGCGCTCCTTGATGTAGCCGGCGGTGAGGTCGAGCGCGCCGGCGACGAGGCCGTCGCCGAGGAGCAGCAGGCCGGCGATCGCGTGCTCGCGCAGGACGGCGTCAGCCTCCTCGGGGAGCACCTCGACGGCCGGGGCGGCGTCGAAGACGTAGCCGGTCTGGAGCCGCGGCTGGTCGGTCGCGGGGACCGAGGCGGAGGCGAAGTTCGCGGTCGCGGTGACGCCGGGTCCGGCCGGGTCGACGAGCACCACGCCGGCGTCGGTGGAGACCAGCAGCAGCGTCGAGCCGGGCAGGACGGCGACGTCGGTCTTGTGGCCGGTCACGGTGCCGTCGCGCAGGGTGGTCCGGGGCGCGGTCGGGAGCGCGGCACCGGGCTCGTTCAGCGCCGGGGCCAGGAAGAGCTTGCCGGCGATGACGTCGGGGATCAGCCGCTCGGCCTGCTCCGGTGTCGCGGTCGCGCCGAGGGTGAGCAGACCGCAGGCCAGCGTCTCCCAGACGGGCAGGTCGACGGCACGCTTGCCGACCTCGTGGAGCAGCACGCCGACCTCGGGAAGGCCGAGGCCCTCACCGCCGTACGCCTCGGGGGCGGCCAGACCGAGCAGGCCGGCGTCCGCGCAGGCCTCCCAGGTCGCGCCACCCTTGTCGAGGACGTCGGAGACGACCGAGCGGATCTCGTCCAGGACTTCGGGGTCCACACCTGCTCCCTTCGCAGAACTTCGCTGCACCAAACTTCTCGGCTCCCAAAAATGGAACCTGTTCTAGTCTAGCGTGAGTGGCACCGTTCGGGGCAGTACCCGGAGCAGGACGAGACCCAGGAGTCAGTGTGGCCCTTCCGACCTTGCCGACGCTGCTCCGCGAGATGGTCGACGTCCCCGAGGTGATCGTCCCCAAGGGCCGCTGGCTGGACCTCCCCGGCCGCGGGCGGACCTGGCTGACCGACGTCCCCGGCCCCACGCCCGACGCTCCCACGGTGATCCTGCTGCACGCCGTCGGCTGCACCGGGCTGCTCACCTGGTTCCCGGTGATCCCGAAGCTCTCCGCCAAGTACCGCGTGGTCGTCTTCGACCAGCGCTGGCACGGCCGCGGCATCGTCTCGGAGCACTTCTCGATCCGCGACTGCGCCGACGACGTCGCCGCGGTCGCCGACGCCCTCGACCTGGACCGCCCGGTCGTCGCCGGCTACTCGATGGGCTCGATCGTCGCCCAGCGCTGCTGGCGCCAGCACCCCGACCGCTTCGGCGGCCTGATCCTGGCCGCCACGACCGACCACTTCCGGACCACCGGCACCGAACGGCTCTTCCACCAGGGCATGGAGCTCGGCATGGGCGCGCTGCGCACGCTGTCGCGGTCGAAGACGATCACGGTCGCGGCGAAAGCGACCACCGAAGTCCTCCTCGACCCCACCGACACCCACCAGTGGGCGCTCGCGGAGTTCCGCAGCACCAGCTCGTGGGCCGTGGCCCAGGCGGTCGCCTCCCTCGGCCGGCACCACTCGACGCCGTGGCTGGCCAAGATCGACCTCCCGACCGCGGTCGTGGTCACCCGCAAGGACCGCGTCCTCGGCCCCGAGCGCCAGCGCGGGATCGCCGCGCTCATCCCCGGGGCGACCGTGCACGAGGCCGACTGCGGGCACGCCGGCTGCGTCCTCGACCACACCCACTTCGTGCCGGCGTTCCTGGAGGCGGTCGACACCACGATGGGCCGGCGCACCAGCCGGATCCGGGCTGCCCATCCCGCTGGTTGAGGAGGGCGGGCAGCGCCCGTCTCGAAACGTCAGCCGACGGTCGCGGCGTACAGCGCGTCGAGCTCCTCGGGGAATTTCGCGGCGAGCGTCTCCGGCTCCGGCATCGCGTCACCGCAGGCGATCACGCCGAGGTTCATCCGGCCGTCGTAGCTCATCACGGTGACGTTCAGGCCGGCCCCGTGGAAGACCGGGCCGAGCGGGTAGAAGCCGACGATCCGCGCGCCCAGGAAGTACATCGGGACCGGCGGGCCGGGCACGTTGGAGATCACCAGGTTGTGGATCACCGGGCCCTTGTTGGCCAGCCGGAGCTTGGCCACCGCACGGACCGCCAGCCCGAAGGTGCGCGGCGCGGCGAACTCGGCCCAGTCCTGCAGGGTGTCGGCGGGGATGGCCTTGTGGTGCTCCTTGGCGTTGGCGTTCGCCGCGGCCAGCTGGTGCAGCCGCTCGACCGGCTCCTCGACGTCGGTGCCGAGCCGGGCGAAGAGCGAGGAGACCTTGTTCGTGCCGCCCGTGCGGGTCGACGTCCCGTGCACCGAGACCGGGACGCTGGCCAGCAGCGAGGACTCCGGGAGCTCGCCGCGCTCCTCCAGGTAGCGCCGCAGCGCTCCCCCGCTGATCGCGAGGACGACGTCGTTGACGGTGGCGCCCTCGACCGAGTGCCGGATCTTCTTGATCCGGTCCAGCGAGAGGTCGGCGTACGCGACCCGGCGGCGGGTGCCGATGTTGCCGTTGAACGAGGTCCGGGGCGCGGTCAGCGGCGCGGCCATCGCCGTACCGCTGGCCGCCCGGCCGATGGTCTTGGTGATGACCGAGGTGGTCGGCAGCACCAGCCGGACCGCCCGCACCGGCTTGCGCAGGTTGTTGAGCATGCCGCGGCCGAAGAGCTCCCAGTCGCCGGGCGCGTCGCCCGCGGGCGGCGTCTTCTCGGCGAGGTCGAGCAGCGGAGCGTCCGGCTCCAGGCTGCAGAGGAACGAGACCAGGTTGGCGCCCGAGACGCCGTCCACGCTGGCGTGGTGCATCTTGGTGAACACCGCGATCCGCCCGGACTCGAGGCCCTCGATGATCCACATCTCCCAGAGCGGGCGGGACCGGTCCAGCGGGATGCCGGCGAGGTGACCGCAGAGCTCGCGCAGCTCCTCGTCGCCGCCGGGCGCGGGGACGGCGAGCCGGTGGACGTGCCGGTCGACGTCGAAGTCGGCGTCGTCGATCCACACCGGGTGGTCGATCTCGAGCGGGATCTCCTTGAGCTTGCGGCGGAACGCCGGGATCTGCTCGAGCCGCTTCTCCAGCGCGGCCTTCATCTCCGGGTAGGAGTAGCCGCCGGGCATCGTGGCCGGGTCCAGGAGCAGGATGCCGCAGACGTGCATCAGCTGCGCCGAGCTCTCCAGGTAGAGGAAGCTGGCGTCGAGGCCGCTGAGACGTTCCATGCGGACATCATATCGAAACTGAAACACGTTCTCGTTCTCGTCCAGACCAGTCCCCGGGCCGGGCCGTAGGACGACCAGTACGCTCGCTCGCATGGGATTCGGACGTCGCCGGCTGGTCACCGCCCTCCTCACCGCCAACGCGGTCAAGCCGCTGAGCGGCTGGCTCGGCCCGCTGGGCTTCGCCGCCGGCTGGCCGACCAGCGAGCTCGCCCCGCAGCTGCTCGCCCTGACCGCCGTCGACAGCGCGCAGGCCGTCGTCCGCGGCAAGGCCAGCAAGACCGGGCTCCTGCTCGCCGGCGCCAGCGCCGCCGGGCTCGCCTACCTGATCGCCGGCTCGCGCCGCGCCGGCGCGATCGCCGAGGAGGCCCTGGTGAACTCACTGGGCCCGGACTACCGCGACCTGCTGCCGCTGCACACCGAGGACGACGACCTGCCGACGCCGCTGCGCGACCTGGCCCGGCCGTTCGCGATGCAGCGCCCCGACGTCGAGGTCATCCGGGACATCAACTACCGCGACGGCGGCACCCGGGCCCGGCTCGACATCTACCGCCCGCGCGGCGTCGACCTCACCAACGCCCCGGTGCTCGTCCAGGTGCACGGCGGCGGCTGGACCATCGGCGACAAGTCCCAGCAGGGGCTGCTGCTGATGAACCGGATGGCCCGCCGCGGCTGGGTCTGCGTCGCGATGAACTACCGGCTGGCGCCGAGGAACCCGTTCCCGGCGCAGATCGTGGACGTCAAGAAGGCGATCGCCTGGATCCGCGAGAACATCGCCTCGTACGGCGGCGACCCGTCGTACCTGGTGATCACCGGAGGCTCCGCCGGCGGTCACCTCGCCTCCCTGGCGGCGCTGACGTCGGACGTCAAGGAGTACCAGCCGGGCTTCGAGGAGGCGGACACCCGCGTCGCCGCCTGCGTCTCCTTCTACGGCGTCTACGACCTGGCCGGGCTCACCGGCGACCGGGCCGCGATCGACATGCGCGACCGGTTCCTGGGGCCGCGGGTCTTCAAGATGGACCCGAAGACCCAGCTCGCCGAGTTCGAGCTCGCCTCACCGATCGCGCACGTCACGCCCGACGACCCCGACTTCCTGGTCCTGCACGGCACCTACGACGGCCTCGTCTCGATCCGGCAGGCCCGGGCCTTCGTGGCGAAGATGCGCGCCGTCTCCGAGGGCGTCACCTCCTACGTCGAGCTCCCCGGCACCCAGCACGCGTTCGAGGTGTTCTCCTCGATCCGCAGCCAGGGCGTGATCCGGGCCGTCGAGCGCTGGCTGGAGTGGCACCGCCACAACCGCCGCGAGGCGACCAGTGACCACCCGGTGACCGCCCGGTGACCGACGGGGCCTAACCGCGCGGCAGGCCCAGGATCCGCTCCCCCGCGACGTTGCGGAGGATCTGCGTGGTCCCGCCCGCGATCGACAGGCAGCGGTTGCGCAGGAAGAGGTCGTTGGCGGCGAGCGCGCGCTCGCTGGCGGTGAACATCTCCGCTCCGAGCAGCTCCATGGCGAGCTCCGCGGAGTCCTGGCGGCTGCGGACGCCGACCAGCTTGGCGACGCTGGACTCCGCGCCCGGCCCCTGACCGGCGATCGAGCGGAGCGTCGACCGCATGGCCAGCAGCTTGACGACCTGCGCCAGGGCGATCGCCCGGCCCACCTTCTCGGCCGCGCTCGGGCTGCCGACCTCGTCGAGCAGGTCGACCGCCAGCTCGACGCTGTCGCCGAGCTTGGAGCCGGCCATGGCCACCCGCTCGTTGGCCAGCGTGGTGACGGCGAGACGCCAGCCGCCGTTGATCTCGCCGACGACGCAGTCGTCGGGGACGAAGACGCTGTCGAAGAAGACCTCGTTGAACAGCGCCTCGCCGGTCAGCTCGCGCAGCGGCCGGACATCGATGCCGGCGGACTTCATGTCGACGACGAAGTAGGTGATGCCGGCGTGCGGCTTCGCCTCGGCGTCGGTGCGGGCGAGGCAGACGCCCCAGTCGGCACGCTCGGCGATCGAGTTCCAGACCTTCTGGCCGGTGAGCAGCCAGCCGCCGTCGGTCCGCTCCGCCTTCATCCGGAGCGAGGCCAGGTCGGAACCCGCGCCGGGCTCGCTGAACAGCTGGCACCAGGTGATCTCGCCGGTCAGCGTGGGCCGCACCCAGCGCTCGCGCTGCTCGTCGGTCCCGCCCTCGAGGATCGTGGGCGCCGCCCAGGCGCCGATCACCAGGTCGGGTCGTTCGACCCCGGCGCTCCCCAGCTCCTGGTCGATGACCAGCTGCTGGACCGCCCCGGCGCCGAGCCCGTACGGCGTCGGCCAGTGCGGCGCGAGCAGCCCGGAGTCGGCGAGCGCGGCCCGCCGGTCGGCCTCGGCCAGCGCGCCGATGCGCTGCGCCTCGGTGCGGGCGGCCTCGCGGAACTCCGCGTCCTGGCCGCCGAAGTCGATGTCGCCGGAGCGGCGGACGCCGTCGCGGGCGCACGCGGCCAGCTCTGCCGCGAACGCCCCGGTGTCCCCCACGAAGGCGCGCAGGGCGATCGCACGGCGCAGGTAGAGGTGGGAGTCGTGCTCGAAGGTGAAGCCGATGCCGCCGAGGACCTGGATGCAGGCCTTCGCGACCTCGACCGCGCCGTCGAAGCAGATCGTGGCCGCGACACCCGCGGCGAACCGCGCCTGGTCCCCGCCGTGCTCGGCCGCCTCGGCGGCGTCCCAGGCGGCCGCCGTCACGCTCTCGCTGATCTCGAGCATCTCGGCGCAGAGGTGCTTGACGGCCTGGAAGGCGCCGATCTTCTTGCCGAACTGCTCGCGGACCTTCGCGTACTCGACGGCCGTGTCCAGGCACCAGCGGGCGATACCGGAGGCCTCGGCTGCGGCGAGCACGACGAGCTCCAGGGGCGCGCCGGCGGAGGCGCAGGTCGGCAGGCCGGCGGTGTCCGCACCGTCGAGGACGACCTCGCCGACGCCGCGGGTCAGGTCGACCGACTCACCCGGTCGGACCTGCACCCGGTCGGCGGGCACGAGGACGTGGCCGCGGTCGGTGGGGACGGAGAGGTGGGTCGCGGTCGCGGCGTCCAGGACGGCACGCGGGTCCACGCCCAGACCGACGGAGATCCGGCCCCCGGCGATGCCGGCGCGCAGGTCCGCGTCGTCGTACATCAGGCCGGCGACGACGGTGGTCAGGAACGGTCCCGGGACGAGCGCGTAGCCGGCGGCCTCGACGGCGACGGCCTGGTCGAGGAGAGTGCCGCCGCCCCCGCCGACGGACTCGGGCAGCGCGATCGTGGAGAGCCCCATCTCGGCCGGGAGCGTGGCCCACGGCGCGAGCGCCTCCGGGTCGGTCTCCGCCGCGCGGACGGCCGCGATCGAACCCTGGCTCTCGGCCCACTTGCGGACCGTCGCCGCGAGCTCGGTGTGATCGTCACTGATACCGATCGGCATGCGCTCTCCTGGCTGTGCTGGTCTCAAACTAGAACGTGTTCCAATGATGCCATGGATATCGTCAGCCGCGTGAGTTCTGAAGCCCCGATGGATCCCGCCCTGCTCGAGCACGCCCTCGCCGCCAAGGGCTTCATGCCGCTGGACGAGGGCGACTTCCTCTACCGCACCGCGGTGGAGAACCTCGGCGACGGCCCGGCCCTGGAGATCGGGACCTACTGCGGCAAGTCCGCGATCTACCTCGGCGCCGCCGCCCGGGAGACCGGCAGCACCGTCTACACGCTCGACCACCACCGCGGCTCCGAGGAGAACCAGGCCGGCTGGGAGCACCACGACACCAGCGTCGTCGACCCCGAGTTCGGGCTGATGGACACGCTGCCGACGTTCCGCAAGACGATCGCCCGCGCCGGCCTGGAGGACGAGGTCGTCGCGGTCGTCGGCCGCTCCACGACCGTCGCCCGGCACTGGCGTACGCCGCTCGCCCTGCTCTTCATCGACGGCGGCCACTCCGAGGAGCCCGCCCAGGCCGACTACACCGGCTTCGCCCCCTGGGTGCAGCCCGGCGGCGTCCTGGTCGTCCACGACGTGTTCGAGCGTCCCGAGGACGGCGGCCAGGCGCCGTTCCACGTCTGGCAGCGCGCCGTCGCGAGCGGCGACTTCGAGCCCGCCGGCACCGTCGGCTCGATGCGGGTGCTGCGCCGGATCTGAGCCGACTCCGGCCCCGGTCAAGGGCCCGGTCAGGGGCCCGATCAGGCTGACCGGTGGGCGATCGCGTCAGCCTCGACCGAGGTCTTCCCGAGCTCGACGACCGCCTCGTCGAGCGCGGCCGCCAGGTCGACCAGGAGCGGCCCGGCCGGCCCGACGTCGCCGGTCTCGGCCATCTGCTCCAGCCCCAGCGCCACCGCGGCGACCCGCCGCGCGCCCAGGTTCGCGGCGCTCCCCTTGAGCCGGTGCGCGTCCGCCCGCAGCGCGGCCGCGTCCCGCGCCCGCCAGTCCCGGCGCAGCGCCGCGAGCTGCTGCGTCGCGCTCGCGGTGAAGTTGTCGATCGCGCGCCGGATCAGCGGCAGCGCCTCGACGCCCATCTCGGCCAGCTCCTCGATCCGGGAGGTGTCCAGGACCGGTTCCGGACACAGTGCGGACCCGTGGTCCGGCACCGCCACCGGCCGGTGCCCGCGTGCCTCGCAGGGCCCGCAGTCCACGCCGAGCTGGCCGGAGAGGACCTCGCGCAACGCCTCCAGCCGCAGCGGCTTGGACAGGAACCCGGTCATCCCGGCGTCCCGGCAGCGCTGCTCCTCCCCGATCGTCGCCGACGCGGTCAGCGCGATGATCGGGATCCGCGTTCCCGGCGCCTCCGACTGCCGGATCAGCCGGGTCGCGGCGAAGCCGTCGACCCGCGGCATCTGCAGGTCCATCAGGACCGCGTCGAAACGCCCGGCCGCGGCCCGCGCCGCGCCCGCGGCCCCGTCAGCGGCGACCTCGCTGGTGCAGCCGAGGAGCTCGAGCATCCCGACCGTGACCAGCTGGTTGACCTCATTGTCCTCGACCACCAGCACGTGCCCGTGGCTGCGCTGGCCGTCCGCGGCGACGGCCGCGACGACCGGGCGGGACATCAGGGCGGGCGGGCGGAACCGTCCGGTGAACCAGAAGGTGCTGCCGACGCCCGGTGTGCTGTCGACCCCGATCTCGCCGCCGAACGCGGTGGCGAGCTGTTGCGCGATCGCCAGCCCGAGCCCGGTCCCGCCGAACGTCCGGTTCGTCGAGGCGTCGGCCTGGCGGAAGGGCTGGAAGACCCGCTCCGCCTGCTCGGCGTCCATCCCGATCCCGGTGTCGCTGACCTCGACCCGGAGCAGCACCTCCGCGACACCCACCTCCGCGCCGACCCGGACCCGCACCCGGCCCTCGTGGGTGAACTTGACCGCGTTGGAGACCAGGTTCGAGATCACCTGGCCGAACCGGCTCGGGTCGCCCTCGAGGTACCGCGGCACCTCCGGCTCGACCTCGACCTCCAGGGCGATCCCCCGGGTCAGGGCGTCGGCGGCGAACAGGTCGCGGATGCCGGCCACCACGATCGACGGCTGGAACTCGACCGCCTCCAGCTCCAGCCGGCCGGCCTCGATCTTGGAGAAGTCCAGGATGTCGCTGATCAGCACGAGCAGCGCGCGACCGGCGCCCTGCATCGCCTCGGCGAGCTCGCGCTGCCGCCGGTCGAGCCCGGTGTGCAGGAGCAGGTCGTTGAGGCCGATGACGCCGTTGAGCGGCGTCCGGATCTCGTGGCTCATCATCGCCAGGAACTCGGACTTGGTCTGTGAGGCCGCCATCGCGACGTCGCGCGCGGCCGCGAGCTCGGCGGCGGCACGGTCGCGGACGGCGACCTGGGCGAGCTCGCCGGCCACCTGCCGCGACAGCGAGCGGAGCATCTCGTGCCGCTCGAACCGGGAACGCGCCGTGACCACCACGATCGCCACCGGATCGTCCTCGACCCGGACCGGGAAGGCGATCATCGGGTGCTCGACGACCACGTCCTCCTCGAAGACGGTTCCGTCCGCGAGCAGCGCACGCTCGGCGACGGCGGCCTCCAGGGCGTTCGGCGGCATCGCGTCGTCCGGCCCGATCCGGTGGGACCGGAGGCCGTCGGGGGTGACGTCGAAGACGACGCCGCGCTGCCAGTCGTGGTGGGCCAGCAGCACGGACCGGGACGCGGCCAGCGCGTCGTCGAAGGTGCTGGCCTGGTTGGCCGCCGTCGCGATGTGCTGCATCAGCGTGTTGAGCTCGACCGCCTCGAGCAGGTTCAGCTCGGCCTTCTTCAGGTCGTCGACGTCCTGCATCGTGCCGCCGAGCCGGGTCGGGGTGCCGTCCTCGGCACGTTCCAGGGCCCGGCCCACGGCCCGGACCCAGCGGAACGAGCCGTCGCGGAGCCGCACGCGCACGTCCATACCGCGCTCGCCGGGCTCCTCCAGGATCTGCTGCCAGCGGCCTGCGACCGCCTCCCGGTCACCCTCGGCCAGGATGTCGAGGAACGTCTCCAGGCTCGGCACGAAGGTCGCCGGGTCGACGTCGAGGACGTCGTACATCGCCGCGGACCAGGTCACCTCGCGCGGGTCGGTCCGGATCTCCCAGCTGCCCAGCCGGGCGATCTGCTGCGCCTCGTCGAGCTGGGAGCGGCTCCTGCGCAGCTCGCCGAGCAGGATCCGGCGGCGCGAGTCGTCGGTGAGCCGGTGCAGGTACCCGACCAGGGCACCGGTCGCGTCGAAGAGCGGCTGCTCGCTGACCAGCAGCGGGACCGGGCTGCCGTCGGGCCGGCGGTAGACGCGCTCCCCGTCGATCGGGCGCAGCGCGTCGGCGTCGCCGGCGCGGAGACGTTCCATCCGGCGCTCGAACCCGGCGCGCTCCGGGTCGTCGAGCACGTCGGCGAGCCGCAGCACCCGGACGTCGGCGGCGGTCCGCCCGAGCAGCTCGCCGACCCGGGCGTTGGCGAACACGGTGCGCCCGTGGTCGTCGACGACCCACAGACCGTCGGTCGAGGACTCGACGATCTGGCGGTGGATCTCGGCAGGTTCCGGCACCCGTGTCTCCCTCACTGGTGAGACGAACAGGTTAAAACGGGCAAACCGGTCCGCGCGATTTGATTCCGAAACTGCCTCGTATCGGTCTAGACGGGCAGTTCGGACAGCGCGTGGGCGCAGCCGCACTCCAGCGCGATCTCCTCGAAGTGCGGTGCCAGGGTGTCGCCGCGCATGATCCCGGACCCGGGCGTCGTACGGGACAGCTCGTCGGCGGCGAGCACCACCGCCGCCGCCGTGTACGTCGTCCGCTCGTCGGGCCAGTTCACGTCCTCGGGGTAGACCCAGCCGGTCCAGTAGCGGCCGTCCTCGACCCGCAGGTGCTGCATCGCCGCGAACTGCTCCAGGGCGCGGTCGTGGTCGCCGATCGCGTCCAGCGACATCACCAGCTCGCAGGTCTCGGCGCCGGTCACCCAGTTGTTCTGCACCACGCACTTGATGCCGCGGCCGGGGATCACGAAGGTGTCCCACCGGCTCTCCAGCAGCTCGACCGCGGCCGCGCCGCGGACGGCGCCGCCGAGGACCGGGTAGTACCAGTCCATCGAGAACTCGGACTTGTCCAGGAACAGGTCGCGGTGCCGGCGCAGCGCGTGCCCCAGGCGGCCGCCGGACAGCTCCCACTCGGGCTGCGGGTCGTCCATCAGCTCGGCGAGCGCGACCCCGGCCCGCAGCGACTGGTAGATGCTGGACGACCCGGCGAGCAGGCCTTCCTCGTTGCGCTTGGCGGGACCGTTCGCGTCCCACTCCTGGGACCAGGCGATGCCGCCCCAGCCGAGCTGCATCCCGACGACGAAGTCGAGCCCGGCCCGGACCACCGGCCACATCCGCTCGACGAACGCGCGGTCGCGGCGCAGCAGCCAGTGGTGCCAGACGCCGACCGCGAGGTAGGCGGACATGTTCGTCTCGCCCGAGGCGTCCCGGATCTCGCCGACGACGATCTCCATCGGCCAGGACCCGTCGGCGCGCTGGGTCCGCGCGCACCAGTCGTAGGCGCGCTCGGCGGCCTCGACCTGGCCGCCGACCAGCATCGCCATCGCACCCTCGACGTGGTTCCAGACGTCGGTCTTCTCCCCCGGCGTCCACGGCACCGCACCGCTCTCCTCCTGCATCGCGGCGATGGAGGCGGCGGTGTCCGCGACCTGCTCGGAGGTGAGCACGCCGTCGACGGCAGGGATCTGCCAGGTACGCACGGTCGAGGAGGTCACACCGTCACTCCGGCTTGCGGAAGTAGAGAACCATGCTCTTGCCGACGAGCGGGTTCAGCGCCTTCTCCGCGAGGCGGGTGAGGGTCGAGTAGCGCGGGGTCTTCATGATGTCCCAGACCAGGACCTGGTGGTACGCCTTCACGAGCGGGTGGTCGTTGTTCTCCACGCCGACCGCGGACTTGATCCACCAGTACGGCGCGTGCAGGCCGTGGGCGTGGTCCTTGCCCTCGAAGACCATCGCGTCGCCCGGGTTGCCGTCGTTCATCCGGCCGCCCTTGGTGACCTTGTCGACGAGCTCGTGGTCGGTGTAGATCCGGATGTGCCCGCCCTCGGCGTTGTGGTACTCGGGCGAGAGCCGCCAGTTGATCACCTCGGGCAGCCAGCGCGGCACCGTGATCGCCATCGTGCCGCCCGGTCGGAGCACCCGGATGAGCTCCTTGATGGCCGTGACGTCGTCGTGGATGTGCTCGAGGACCTCCGAGCAGACCACGCGGTCGAACTCGCCGTCGGCGAACGGCAGCGCGAGGGCGGTGCCCTCCTTGATGTCGGCGGCGGCACCGGCCGGGACCTCGCCGGCCTCCTTCATCGCGCCGAACAGCTCGAGCACGCCGGCGAGCTCGTCGGCGTCCTGGTCGAAGGCGACCACGTCGGCGCCGCGGCGGTACATCTCGAAGGCGTGGCGACCCGCGCCGCAGCCCATGTCGATGACCCGGTCCCCCGGCTGGAGGCCGAGGCGGTCGAAGTCAACGGTCAGCATGTGCGGATCCCTCTCAGTTCTTCTTCTGGGTCTTCTTCTGGGGCACGGTCGGGTCGTTCGCGTAGTCGGCGCGGACCCGGTCGTAGGCCTCGGCGGTGGCCTTGGCCACGGCGCGCCAGCTGAACAGCTCCTGGGCGCGCTCCCGGCCGGCGCGCCCCATCCGGGCGCGGCGCTCGGGGTCGTCGAGGAGGTCGGCGATCGCGTTGGTCAGCTCGCCGACGTCGCCCGGCGTGACCATATCGGCGCACAGCCCCTCGGGACCGACCACCTCGGGGATCGCGCCGGTCCGGCTGACGACGAGCGGCGTCTCGCACGCCATCAGCTCGGCGGTCGGCAGCGAGAAGCCCTCGTACAGCGACGGCACGCAGGCGATCTCGGCGGAGCCCATCACCTTGACGAGCTCCTCGTCGCTGATGCCGTTGACGAACCGGACGTGCGCGCCGATGCCGAGCTCCTCGATGAGGGTCTCGGTACGGCCGCCCGGGGTCGGCTTGGTGACCAGGAGCAGCTCGACGTCGCGCTCGGTGCGCAGCTTGGCGAACGCCTCGAGGAGGGTCGCGATGCCCTTCATCGGGGCGTCGGCACTGGCCATCGCGACCAGGCGGCCCGGGACCCGGGGCTCGGTCGGCGGCACGAAGCAGTCGTCCACGCCGAGCGGGATGACCTGCATCTTGGCCAGGTCGGCGCCGAAGTCCTTGGCGGCGTCCACCTTGGAGGACTCCGAGGGGAGCAGGATCCAGCGGGCCCGGCGCACGACCGCGCCCTGCATCTTCAGGAAGCCGTACCAGCGGCGCAGCGAGAGCTTCTTGCGCAGCGTCGGCGCGGCGGCGATGTCGACGCGGCGGTCGAAGGTGATCGGGTGGTGCAGCGTGGTGAGGACCGGGATCCCGGCCTTCTTCTCGATGTCCATCACGCCGTACGACAGCACCTGGTTGTCGTGGACGATGTCGAACTCGTCGGCGCGTTCCTTGAGCACCCTGAGCACGCGCTTGCCGAACGTGCGCGGCTCCGGGAAGCCGGCGGTGCACATGATCGCGAACTCCTGGACGTCGATCCAGTCGCGGAACTCCCACGGCCACACCATGCGGAACGGGTCCGGCTCGCGGTAGAGGTCGAGGCTCGGCACCTTGGTGAGAGCCACACCCTCGTCGAGCTCGGGGTACGGCTGACCGGAGAAGACCTCGACGCTGTGCCCGAGCTCGGTGAGCTCACGGCTGAGGTGGCGGACGTAGACGCCCTGCCCACCGCAATGAGGCTTGCTGCGGTAGGACACGAGTGCGATACGCAACGGGTCCGCCCTTCCTATCCGGGACGAACCCGGGCTTTTTAGAACTGCAACGTGTTTCTATTATGACCGATCCCGCTGATAGCCTTCTGCCACGGTCTCGCGGGGCAATTCTGCACACGGGTGCAAGCCAAGTCACATCGAGACCGGACGAATCCGAAAAGGCAGACGAGGGAAAGGCTGACGATCTTGACGACCGCGAACTCCCTGAGCGCCGAGGACCTCGGTTCCGCCGCGCAGCGCGATCGTCGGCGCCGGATCCTCGACGCCACCATCGCACTCGCCTCCAAGGGCGGCTTCGACGCGGTGCAGATGCGGGCAGTGGCCGAGCAGGCCGACGTGGCGCTCGGCACCCTCTACCGCTACTTCCCGTCCAAGATCCACCTGCTCGTCTCCGCGCTGGCCCGCCAGTTCGACGACACCCAGGCGATCGTGGGCCGCAAGCCGGTCCCCGGCGACACCCCCGCCGAGCGGGTCATCTACGTTCTCCGCCGCGCCACCCGCGGCATGCAGGGCGACGCGAACCTCACCGAGGCGCTGACCCGGGCGTTCATGTTCGCCGACGCGTCCGTCGCCGCCGAGATCCACGTGGTCGGCATGCAGCTCACCACGATGCTCACCCGCTCGATCAAGGGCGACGCGTACGTCGAGGGCGAGGAGCCGTCGGCCGAGGACGTCGCCATCGCCCGCGTGATCAGCGACGTCTGGCTCTCCGCCCTGGTCTCCTGGGTCACCGGCCGGGCGACGGCCGAGGAGGTCGCCGACCACATCGAGACCGCCGTCCGGTTGGTGCTGCGCTAGTCACTCGTGGTCACTCGTGCCGGCCGCGCTCCCCTACCCCCCGAACGCGTGGGTCGCGGTCACGCCGCCGTCGATCGCGATCTCGGCGCCGTTGATGTAGCCGGACTCGTCGCTGGCCAGGAAGACGTAGAGCGGGGCGATGTCCTCCGGGTGGCCGACCCGGCGCAGCGGCACCCGCGAGGCACCGAACTCCATCGCCGCGTCGCCGCCGTGCGGGCGGGTCATCGGGGTGTCGATCATGCCCGGGTGGATCGAGTTGACCCGGATGCCCTTCGGGCCGAGCTCCATCGCCGCCGCCTTGCTCATCCCGCGGATCGCCCACTTGGTGGCGACGTACCCGGTCAGCGAGGCCATCCCGGCCAGACCCTCGACCGAGGACGCGTTGATGATCGAGCCGCCGCCGTTCTTCCGCATGGTGCGGGCGACGGCCTTCATGCCGAGGAAGGTGCCGAGCTGGTTCACGTTGACCAGCAGCAGGTACTCCTCCTTGGTCATCTTCTCGATCTCGGCGAAGCGCAGGATGCCGGCGTTGTTCGCGAGCACGCTCACCGGCCCGAAGGTGGCGTTCGCCTCCTCGACCAGGTCGGTCCAGGACTGCTCGTCGGAGACGTCGTGGTGGCGGAAGCGGGCGTTCTCGCCGAGCTCGTCGGCGAGCGCCTTGCCGAGGTCGTCGGCGATGTCGGCGATGAACACCTTCGCGCCCTCGGCGACGAACTGGCGGGCGATCTCGGCGCCCTGACCCTGCGCACCGCCGGTGACGATGGCGACCTTGCCGTGGAGTCGGTTGCTCATGTGGGTGTCTCTTTCCTGGATCAGATCGTGAGCTTGTAGAGCGCGTCGGCGCCGAAGTTGACCGCGGGGTCGCGGTCGGCGAAGAACGCGCCGACCGTCTTGTCGAGCTCGGCGAGGTCGAACGTCTCCCCGCTGGTGTCGAAGCGCTGGGCGATCGCCGGCGCCTCCATCAGGACCACCATGCCGCCGTACACGACGAACACCTGGCCGTTGATCGCATCCGAGGCCGGCGCCGCGAGGTAGGCCACGAGCGGCGCGACGTGCTCGGCCGAGTACGGGTCGACGGTCTTGCCGGACTGGTCCTCGCCGAAGACCGCGGCGGTCATGGCGGTCCGGGCCCGCGGAGCGATCGCGTTGGCACGCACGCCCATCTTGCCGAGGCCGCGGGCCGAGGACAGGGTCAGCGCGGTGATGCCGGCCTTGGCGGCGGCGTAGTTGGCCTGGCCCGGCGAGCCGCTGAGCGAGGCCTCCGAGGCGGTGTTGATGATCCGGCCGTAGACCTGCTCGCCGGTCTCCTTGTGCTTCCCGCGCCAGTACGACGCCGCGTTCCGGGAGAGCAGGAAGTGGCCGCGCAGGTGGATCTTCACGACGAGGTCGAACTCCTCGTCGGTCATGTTGTAGAGCATCTTGTCGCGGGTGACGCCGGCGTTGTTCACGACGATGTCGAGCCCGCCGAGCTTCAGCGCCGCCTCGACCATGGCGTCCGCGGTGGCCCGCTCCCCCACGTCGCCGCCGACCACGGCGGCTGTCCCGCCGAGTGCGCGGATCTCCTCCGCGGCCTCCTCGCCGGCTCCCGGCAGGTCGTTGACGACGACGGCCGCGCCGGCCTTGGCCAGCGCGACGGCCTCGGCCCGGCCGAGGCCGGCACCGGCTCCGGTGACGACGGCGACGCGGCCGTCCAGGCTCAGCGGGTCAGTGTTTTCAGGCATGGGGTAGTGCTTTCCGGGAGTGGGTGGGAGGAGGGAGGCGGAGCCGGTAGGGCGGGCTCAGCCCTCGACGATGCTGATCGCGGACTTCGGGCAGGCGGCGACGGCCTGGTTGACGGCGTCGCGGTTCTCGTCGGTGACGTTCTCGTCGAGGATCTGCAGGAAGTCGTCGTCGTCGATCTCGAAGTTCTGCGGCGCCAGGGCCTCGCAGAGCGCGTTCGACTCGCAGAGGTCGAAGTCGACCTTGATCTTCATGGGTGTTCCTCCAGGGTGGTGTTGCGCGTGCGGGAAATCGTGGGAGCGGTGGGGCGGCGCGGCGGCCGGTCAGGAGCCTTCGCTGGAGTGGCCGGGGAAGACGCCCTGGTCGGGGAAGACGAGCGGCGCGGCATTGTTGACGGCGGTGGCGGCCTCACCGAAGCCGACCGCGATCAGCCGGACCTTGCCCTCGTACTCGTTGATGTCGCCGGCGGCGAAGACCCGCGGCAGGTTGGTCCGCATCGCGGTGTCGACCCGGATGTGCCGCTTGTCGAACTCCAGGCCCCACTCCTTCATCGCGGACAGGTCCGCGACGAAGCCGAGCGCGGCGACGACGGCGTCGGCCGGGCGGGTGAGGACCTCGCCGTTCTCGAGGGTGATCTCGACCTTCTCCAGCTGGGCGTCGCCGACGAGCGCGCTGACCTGGGCCTTGGTGATGACCTCGGTCTTCCCGGCGAGCACGGCGTCGATGGTCGCCTGGTGCGCGCGGAACTGGTCGCGGCGGTGCACGAGGGTGACGGAGGCGGCGATGCCCTCCAGGTGGTGCGCCCAGTCGAAGGCGCTGTCGCCGCCGCCGACGATGACGACATCCTTGCCGACGTACTCGTCGAAGGAGGGTACGAAGAAGACCAGGCCGCGACCTTCCCAGCCCTGTCCGGCGGGCAGCGGGCGGGGGGTGAACTTGCCGATCCCGGCGGTGATCAGCACGACCTTGGCGCGCACCTCGGAACCGTCGTCGAGGCCGACCACGACACCGTCGTCGTGGACGGTCAGCGCCAGGGCGGTCCGGTCCAGCAGGTACGTCGGCTTGGCGCTGGCGGCCTGCTCGACGAGCGCGTTGACCAGCTCGCGGCCCTTGACGTTCGGGAACCCGGCGACGTCGAGGATGGCCTTCTCGGGGTAGAGCGCGGAGACCTGGCCGCCGATCTCGGGCAGCGAGTCGACGAGCGCGACCGACATGCCGCGGAAGCCCGCGTAGTACGCCGCGAAGAGCCCGGCCGGGCCGGCTCCGACGATGAGCACGTCCGTCTCGTGGGTAGCGGTCACCGCGCCGTCCTTCCGGGTTTCATTCCAAGAAGTGGAACCTGTTCTAGTTTATCAGAACGCGTCCATCTTGGACACGACCCAGTCCCCATCCTGGCGCTTCATGGTCATGAGTACCCGGTTTTGGTTCAGCTGCTGCTGCTTCGAGCCGTCCGCGGTGGTGACGGCGTTGACGAACAGCAGGACCTTGGCCTCGTCCTCGGTGAGCGAGGTCAGCGCGGTCGACATGACCGTCGCCTTGAGGGTGAGCTTGGCGTCGGTCGCCTTGGCGGCGGCGTCGGCCATCACGCCGTCGTACTCCTTCGCGAAGTTCTTGGTCATCGCCGCCCGGGCCGCCTTCTGGTCGGCCGGCAGCGTCTTGTAGCCGTAGGACAGGATCGTCGACGCGTTCGCCGCGGCCGAGCTCATCGCCGCGGTCCGGTACGCCGTCGAGGTGACCTGGCCGTTGTCGGCCTTCGCCAGGTCGCCCGGCTTCGAGGTCACCACCAGCGCGGCCAGCGTGCCGGCCAGCAGGAGGCACAGGGCGGCCAGCCCGACGGCGACCTTGTCCACCGGGCGGCGCGGGCCACGTTCGGCGGCGGCCGCGGTCTTCGCGGGCGCGTCGTCCGCGAGCGGCAGGGCCGTCGGCTCCGCGACCTCGTCCGCTGCGGCGGTGGTCTCCTCGGCCGGGAGGTCGGACTGGCAGAAGCGGCACTTGATCGCGGCGGCTTTGATGACCTCCGCGCAGTAGGGGCAGACCTTCTCGTCGGTGCCCACGACGTCGCCGGCGTTCACGAGACGAACTGCAGATCGTTGAGGAGCCACTTGTCGCCGACCTTGGTGAGGTTGAGCTGGAAGCGGTAGTACCGCTGGTCGTCCACCTTCTGGCCCTTCGCCTTGGCCTCGGCGACGGCCTTGTTGGTGACCGTGCTGTCGGCGGCCACGAACACGACCGCGGAGTCCGCGTCGATGTCGGACACGCCGACGCTGCGGACCTTGCCGGTGGAGACCGCCTGGCCCTCGCGGGCCGCCGCGGTCAGGTTCACCCGGGTCTGCTCGTACTGCTTCTTGAAGGTCCYGGTCGACAGCGCGAGCACCTTGTCGACCCGCGGGTCCATGTCGCGGTAGTCCACGTCGAGGAACGCGTTCGTGACGTTGCGCGCCGCGGTGGTCACGTCCGCCTCACGGTCCTCGGCGTCCTGCGCCGCGGTCCACGAGGACGGCAGCGCGCCGGGCGCGAACGCCTTCGCGCCGACCACGAACAGGCACGCCAGCGCCAGCAGCGCGGCGAGCACGCCCAGAACCGTCCGCGCTCTCATCGCGCTCCGTCAGTTCCGAGCAGCATCCACTGCCAGGAGTTGTCGCCGAACACTGTCTGCCTCCCCATCGTCAGCGTCTCGTTGACCCGACCTGTCTGCGCATCGTACGGGGCGACCCTGAGACGGGAACCAGAATCGGCTGAGACCGGCCCCTGCGGCGCCGGGGCGTACTTCGTGCCGCGCATGTTGTACGGCGCACCGGAGAGGCACTTGGCGTCGTACAGCGGCCGGTCGGTGAGATCGGTGCCCGGGCGCCACTGGCTGGCCGGCCGGTAGCCCTGGGTGCACGCGGGGGTGCCGTAGTTGAACTGCAGGTTGATGTGCCCGTAGCCGTCGCCCGGCGTCCCGGTGAAGCCGGAGGCGACCACCGCCGGGAAGGTGACCAGGGTTTGCTCGACGGCGCTCAGGCGCGCGGTCAGCACCTGGTTGACGGTGACCAGGTTGCTCAGGAAGACCGGCAGCGTCGGGGCCAGGCCCTTGAGCAGCCCGTCCACCTCCTGCACCGCCGGCGTCCCGCCCTGGAGGATCGTGCGCAGGTCGGTGTCCGCGTCCTTGAGCGTGCCGGTCAGGTCGGCGAGGTTCTTCACCGCGGACCGGATGTTGCCGGCGTTGGCCTGCTGGGTGGCCAGCACGGTCTGCCCGGACTCGATCAGCGCGATCGTCTCGGCCTCGTTGGCCTTGGCCTGCTCGACCAGCGCCGAACCGTTGTCGACCATCCGGCGCAGCGGGTCCGCGGTGCCGCGGAACATGGTCCCGAGCTCGGAGACGACGGTGGAGACGTCGGCCTGGTCCAGCGACCCGACCAGGCCGTTGAGCTTGACCAGGAGGTCGTCGGTCGCCTGCGGCAGGCTCTGCTCGCCGCCGTGGAAGGTCGCCCCGGCGGTCGCGTACGGACCGGTCTTCCGCGCGGGCTCGAAGTCGAGGTACTGCTCGCCGACCGCGGAGAGGTTGTGCACGTAGAAGGGCGAGCCCACCGGGATCTCGGTGCCCTCCTCCAGCGCCAGCGTCAGCCGTACGCCGGTCGGGATCACGTCCATGTCGGAGACCTGGCCGACCTTGACGCCCCGGTAGGTCACCTCGCTGCCGGTGAACAGTCCGCCGGAGGTGGGCAGCTCGGCGTGCACCGTGAGACCGCGCCCGGCGATCCGGTCCACGATGCCGAGGTAGCTGCCGGCGACGTACACGATGCCGATCGCACTCAGCAGTGCGAAGGCGATCAGGCGTACCCGTACTCCGCGCGTCATGATCCCCCCAGTCCGAGCAGGGCCCCGAGCCCGCCGAGCAGTCCGCCGTTGGTGCCGCCGGCGCTCGGCGAGGACGCCCCCGTACCCGGCTTCGGCGTGGTCGACGGGCTGGTCCCGCCGAACAGGCCGTTGAGCAGGCCCTGCAGCGGGTTCGTCGTGTTGCCGTTCGCGCCGGGCCCGGTGCCCGGGCACAGCGGGTTGGCCGGCATCAGCGAGCAGAGCTGGGCCAGCAGGGTGGCGTCGAGCGTCTTGCAGACCGGGGCGAGCGGGGTAGCCATGCAGATCTCGACCGGGCTCGGCAGGTTCGAGCTGTTGCCCGGGCCCCCGGTCGCGAACAGCTTGGACAGGTCGAAGTCGAGCGCGAAGAGCGCGTTCGCGTAGTCGCCCTTGGCGAGGTCGGCGGCCTCCTTCGGGAACGGGAAGCTGGCCATCAGGCTGACCCCGCGGGGCAGCGAGTCGCCGGCGTCGGCGAGCTCGCGCAGCGCCGGCTGCAGGTGCCGCAGGGTGGAGACCAGGTCGTCCTTGCTCGCCGCCAGGACCCGGGTCCCGACGCTGCCGAGCTTGTCCAGCTCGCGGAGCATCTTCACCAGCGCGGCGTGCTGGCCGTTGAGCACCTTCAGCGCCGGGCCCATCGCGTCGATCGCGGCACCGACGGCCTTGCTCTCCCGGTTCAGCGTGACCGCGAGCTTGTCGACGGCCGCCATGGCGGCCAGGATCGACTGCTTCTGGTCGTCGAGCGAGCCGACCAGGTTCCTGATGTTGGCCAGCGCCCCGCGGGCGTCCTCGGTGCGGCCGTCGAGCATCTTGTTGATCTCGACGCTGATCGTGCGCAGCTGCTCGACACCGCCGCCGCTGAGGACGAAGGAGAGCGCGCCGAGCACCTCCTCGACCTCCGGGTTCCGCCCGGTCCGCTCCAGCGGGATGTCGTCGCCGTCGGCGAGCCGGCCGGTGGCGCCGGTCGCGGGGGCGAGCAGGGCGACGTACTTCTCGCCGAGCAGGCTGGTCTGGCGGATGTCGGCGGTCGTGTTCGCCGGCAGGTCCAGGTCCTTGCGGACGAGCATGGTGATCTTGGCGTTCCAGCCGGTGCGCTCGACCTCGGAGACCTGGCCGACCGGGACGTCGTCGACCATCACGGCGGTGCGCGGGACCACGTTGAGGGCGTCGGTGAACTCGGCGGTGATCTCGATGGCGTCGCCCTTGCTGACCGCCTTGCCGCCGGGCAGGGGCAGGTCGTAGGCGCCGTCGAACTTGCACGAGGAGACCGCGAGCACGAGCGCGATCAGCGCGGCCACGCGGACCAGGACCTTGGGCAGGAGGCGGGTCATCGGGCCACCCCTCCGAGCAGGCTGCCGAAGCCGATCTGCGGCCGGTTGGCGCCGAGCTTCGCGGCCGAGCCCGGCGTGCCGGCGCCGATGTTCGTGCCGCCGGAGAGCGGCGCCGTGATCGCCCGCAGCACCTGGCAGGCCAGGCCGGCGTTCGCGATCCGGGCGTTGACGACCACGTCGCAGAGCACGTTGCCCAGGCTCTGCGCGGTCGGGCCGAACTGCAGCCGCGAGCCGATCGAGCCGGTCTTCACGTCGTAGGCCAGCGTCAGGTTGCTCAGGCCCAGCGGGCCGAGCTGGAGCGCCGTCCCGAGCGACTCCTTCTCCTGGGCGAGCACGCCGAGGACCGAGGAGAGGTCCTGGATGTTCGAGGTCAGCGCGGACTTGTTGTCGTGCACGAAGGTGCGCACGTCGGTGACGACGCCGGCCAGCGCGGCGAGTGCCGTCCGCAGGTCGGTCCGCTCCCCCGCCAGCTGCGCCGAGACCCCGGCGAGGTCGCCCATGAACTGGTTCACGAACGCGTCGTTGGCGGCGAGCACCTCGGTCAGCTGCGAGAGCTGGCGCACCGAGCTGAACAGCGGGCCGCTGTTGTCCCCGAAGGTCTCCACCGCGCGGGACATGTTCAGCAGGGTCTGGTTGGCGAGCGCACCCTGGCCGCGCAGCGCGTTCGCGCCGGCGCTCAGGACCGAGCTGAGGGCGCCGTTCTTGTTGGCCCCGTTGGGGCCGAGCGCGGTCGACAGGTCGGCCAGGCTCTTGTAGATCCGGTCGAGCTCGACGGGAGCGGCGGTCTTGGCGAGCGCGATGTCGGCTCCGTCGGCCATCACCGCACCCTTGGTCCACGCCGGGGTGATCTGCACGTACCGGTCGGCCACCAGGGTCGGGGTGATGATCGCGGCCTTCGCGCCCGCCGGGAGCTTGTACGTCGCGTCGTACGTCATCTCGACGCGGACGCTCTCGCCCTCGGGGACGACCGAGTCCACGCTGCCGATCCGCACGCCCATCAGCCGGACCTCGGAGCCCGGGTAGATCGCGACCGCGCGCGAGAAGTGCGCGGTGAGGGAGCGGGTGTCCGAGCCGCGGGTGAAGACCAGCAGGGTCGCGCCGACGAGCAGCAGCGCCACGACCACGGCCAGCGTGCGGCCGCTCAACCGGTCCAGGACACGGGTCCGGGTGCTCTCGGGCGTACTCACGGGGCACCTCCCGTCGTCGTGGGCCGGTTCCCGGGGACGAACTCCCCGGTGGCGAGCCCGACCAGGTTCGGCACGTAGGAGTCGAACCAGGGGCCGGTGCCGATGACGTTGATCAGCGTCGACGCGTACGGGCCGAGGTTGTGGATCGTCTGCTTCAGCGACTGCTCCCGCTTGTGCAGCAGGCCGATCACGGTCTGCAGGTCGGCCAGCACCGGCCCGATCTGCTGCCGGTTGTCCGCGACGATGCCGCGCAGCGCGACGGCGAGCCGGTTCGCGTTCACGAGCAGCGAGTGGATCGCCTCGCGTCGCTGGCGGAGCTCGGCGAACACCTGGTCGCCGGACTTCATCAGGGCGACCAGGTCGGTCTTGCGCTTCGCGAGCAGGGCGGTCACCTGGTCGGCGTGCTGGAGCAGCGCGCCGAGGTCGTCGTCGCGCTCGGCGATCGTCCGGGAGAGCCGGGAGATGCCGGTGAAGCTGTCGTGGACCTGCGGGGCGGCCGAGTCGATCGTGCCGGCCAGCGTGTTGAGCGCGGTGGCGAGCTGGTCGGTGTCGATCGCCTCGGTCCTGGTGGTGAGCTCGTCGAGCGTGCTCACGATGTCGTAGGACGCCGAGGTCCGGCTGAGCGGGATGGTGCCGCCCTTGTCCATCTTCTCGGAGCCGGCGGACTTCAGGTTCAGGAATTTGCTGCCGAGCAGGTTGAGCACCTCGACGGACGCGCTGGTCTTCGTGCCGAAGGACGCGTCGTGGACGTCGAAGTTGACCTGTACGTGGTCGTCGTGGATCTCGATGCTGTCCACCCGGCCGACGCGGACGCCGGCGATCTGCACCATGTCGCCGCGGGCCAGGCCGGAGGCGTCGGTGAAGTCGGCGTGGTACGTCGTACCGCGGAACCCGGGGAACTTCTGCAGGTTGAACGCCGCCGCCATCACCAGCAGCAGCACGACGAGGGAGATGGCCCCCAGCCGCATGATCGAGCTCTCGGAGTGGCGGGCCATCACATGCACCTCTGCGCGGTGCTGTAGAAGTTCAGCGCCTTGTCGAGGGACTTCTGGATCTGGTCCAGGATCGGCTTGGTCAGGTTCGGGATCCCGAGCGCCTGCAGGTCGAGCTTGGGCAGGATGATCCGGCCGGTGAAGTCGCAGAGGTAGTAGTTGTACCAGGACCCGTAGGTGCCGACCGCGGCCTGCTTGCGGAACAGCTCGGGGAGCCGGTCGAGGGCCTCGTTGACCAGTGCCTGGCTCTCGGGCTTCGCGAGGATCTTGCTGAGCCGGCCGATCTGCTCGATGTCGCCCTTGAGCGCCGGGCGGCTCGCGGTGAGCAGGTCGCCGAGCTGGCCGGTGAGGCCGCTGACGCTCTGCAGCGACGCGCCGATCGTCTTCCGGTCGTCGGACAGGTTGCCGAGCCAGCCCTTGAGCTGGACGACCAGGTCGTCGAGCTGCTGGTGGTGGTCGTCGACGGTCTTGAGCATCGCGGAGAGATTGGTGATCACGTCGCCGATGAGCTCGTCGCGGTCGGCGAGGGTGTTGGTCAGCGACGCGGTCCGGGAGAGCAGCTCGTTGATCGTGCCGCCCTCGCCCTGGAGCACCTTGACCAGGTTGAGCGAGAGCTCGTTGATCTGGGCCGGGTCGAGCGCGCTGAACAGCGGCTGGAAGCCGTTGAAGAGCGCGGTCAGGTCCAGCGCCGGCGTCGTCTGCGCCATCGGGATCTCGCCGCCGGACTTCAGCCGGGACGCGCCGGGCTGGCCCTGGGAGAGCGCCAGGTAGCGGTCGCCGACGAGGTTGAGGAACCGGATGTCGGCGTGGCTCGCGGTCGTCACCGGGACGTCGCTCTTCACCTTGAAGGTGACCACCGCGTGGTCGCTGTTGACGATCTCGACCTTCTTGACCGAGCCGACGGTGAGGCCGGCGATCCGGACGTCGTCGCCGCCCTTGATCAGGCTGGCGCTGCTGAAGACGGCCTGGTACTCGGTGGTCGAGCCGAAGCCGAAGTTGCCCATGATCATCGCCAGCACCGTGGTCACGACCAGCGAGACGGCGGTGAAGATGCCGAGCTTGGTCGCGGCGACAGTGGTCCGGGTGTTCCGCGCGCTCATCAGTGCCTCCCCGGTTCGTCGAGGTCACTGCCGTCGGGGAGCGGGGTGTACGGCGCCGGCACCTGCGGGTTCGGCAGGCCGAGGCACCAGGGGCCGTGGCCGGTGCCGGCGTACTGGGGCCGGTCCTTGGCCGTGTACGCCGGCCGCTGGACGGCGTCGAAGGACATCTTCTGGCGCACCCGGTTGCCCTTGAAGATCTGGGCGAGCCGATCGGTGTACTTGTCCAGGCCTTGGAGCAGGCAGGTGTACTCCGGGGAGTAGGTGTCCAGGAGCGCGGTCAGCGGCTGGGCGAGCCTGGTCTCGCGGACGATCAGGTCGCCGTTCTTCGCGAAGATCCCGGTGCTGGTGATCGCCAGCCCGGTGGTGGCGTCGATGAAGCCGCTGAGCTGGTCCTTCTGGGTCGCGACCGTCCGTGCGGTGACGGTGGCGTTCTTGAGCAGCCGGACCAGGTCCGGCGCCGCGATCGAGTAGGTCTGGCTGACCTGCGAGAGCAGGGTCAGGTCCTTCTCCACGGTCGGCAGGTGCACGTTGACCGAGGCGAGGTAGTCGTTGAGGTCGGTGAGCGTCCGGCCGAGCTTCTCGCCGCGGCCGGAGAGCGCGTGCGAGAGCGCGTAGAGCGTCGTGTTGAGGTCCGCCGGCCGGATCGAGCGCAGCAGGGGGAAGAGTGTGGCGAGCACCTGCTGGAGCTCGACGTTGGTGGTCACCCGGGAGGCCGGGATCACCGCGCCGTCGCTCAGCGGGTGCGTGGACGGGTCGGCCGGGTCGACGAGCGCGACGTACTTCTGGCCGAACAGCGTGGTCGGACGGATCTCGACGGTCACGTTGTCGGGGATGTCCTGGGCGGCGTCCGGCTGGAGGCCGATCTTGATCTCGGCCTCCTTCCCGTTCTGGCTGATCCCGCGGACCTGGCCGACGAGGACCCCGTGGAGGCGCACGTCGCCGTACTTGGCCAGCTGGAGGCCGGCCCGGTCGGCGTGCACCGTCACCATCGTCACCGGGGTGAACCACTTGAGGTAGATCCCGATGGAGAGGGTGATGAGGATGACGATGGCCGTCATGTAGGCGATGCCGGCGACGAAGAGCCGGCGGTGCTCCGACGGCGTGTCGTGGACGATGTTGGTCAGCATCTCTCCCCCGCCCGCCTAGCCGGTGATCCGGACGGTGGTGGTGGAGCCCCAGATGGCGAAGCTGAGGAAGAAGTCCGCGACCACGACGGTGACGATCGAGGTCCGGATCGCGCGGCCAACGGCCATGCCGACGCCGGCCGGTCCGCCGGAGGCGGTGTAGCCGTAGTAACAGTGGATCAGGATGATCGCGACGGCGAGGATGAGCAGCTTGAAGAACGACCAGAGCATGTCGATCGGCGGCAGGAACTGGATGAAGTAGTGGTCGTAGGTGCCCGGCGACTGGTGGTAGATCAGCGTCGTGATCAGCCGCGGGGACAGGTACGACGCGCACAGCGCGACGATGTAGAGCGGGATCACCGCGATGAACGCCGCGATCATCCGGGTCGTCACCAGGAACGGCAGCGACGGGATGCCCATCACCTCGAGGGCGTCGATCTCCTCGGAGATCCGCATCGCGCCGAGCCGTGCGGTGTAGCCGCAGCCGACGGTCGCGGCGAGCGCGATCGAGGCGACCAGGGGCGCCACCTCGCGGGTGTTGAAGTACGCCGAGATGAACGCGGTGAACTTCGCGACGCCGATCTGGCTGAGCGACGCGTAGCCCTGGATGCCGACCTCGGTGCCGGCGAAGAACGCGAGGAACGCGATGACGCCGGCGGAGCCCGCGATCAGGGTGAGGCCACCGGCGCCGAAGGCGACCTCGGCCAGGGTGCTGCTGATCTCACGCTTGTAGCGGCGGATCGCCCGCGGCGTCCAGGCGAGCGCCTTGACGTAGAACAGCAGCTGGTCGCCGCGCTCCTCGACGCGCATGCGCTGCTCGGAGAGCATCGCGCGGCCGACTCCGGCGGACTGGGTCATCGCGTCACACCCCGCTCTGCGGGACGACCTGGAAGTAGATCGCCGTGATGATCGCGTTCAGGAAGAACAGGACCATGAACGCGATGATCACGGACTCGTTCACCGCCCGGCCGACCCCGCTCGGGCCGCCGCCGGCGTTGAGGCCCTTGTAGGCGCCCACGACCGCGGCGAGGTAGCCGAACAGGACCGCCTTGATCATGGCGACGTACAGGTCCGGGAGCGAGGCGAGCGCGGTGAACGAGGAGAGGAACGCGCCGGCGGAGCCGCCCTGCACGATCACGGTGAAGAAGTAGCCGCCGCCGATGCCGGCCGCGATCACGATGCCGTTGATCATCGCGGCGACGAACACGGTGGCGAGGACGCGCGGGACGACGAGGCGCTCGATCGGGTCGACGCCGAGGACCTCCATGGCGTCGATCTCCTCGCGGATCTTGCGGGCGCCCATGTCCGAGCAGATCGCGGATCCGGCGGCGCCGGCGATGATGAGCGCGGCCGCGATCGGCGCCGCCTCGCGGACGACGGCGAGGACCGCGCTGGCGCCGGCGAAGGACTGCGCGCCGAGCTGGCCGGTCAGGTTGCCGACCTGCAGCGAGATGACCGCGCCGAACGGGATCGAGATCAGGATCGTCGGGATCAGCGTGACGCTGGTGATGAACCAGGCCTGCTCGATGAACTCCCGGGTCTGGAAGCGGCTGGTGAAGACGGCCTTCGTGACGTCGACGACCATCGCGGCGATCTCGCCGGGTCCTCGCACCACGGAGGCAACCGAGATCGCCACGCGCCCCCACCTCCCTGGTGTCCCTGGATCAGTTGTCGCTGCTCGGCGCCGCGTCGCGCACAAACAGAATGAAATCTAGAACGTGTTCTCGTTTGCTGCAAGCGCAGCGACCACTCCCGTACCGAAATCAACGAGATTGTCCGAGAATGGTCACGCAATTTTGTGACGCCGACCACGAAAACCACCGATTTGTCCGTTTGGACAGATGTCTGGTCATTCGACCGGTCAGCCGACCGTCTCCCAGCCCGCGGGCCGGTGCTTCTTGGCCAGGCCCTGCACCACCAGCCGGTACGACGCCTCGACGGCCTCCACGAGCTCGTCCTCGGGGATCGCGCCGTCGGTCCGCAGCGTGTTCCAGCCGGAGCGTCCGATGTACGCCATCACGGTCGCGTCGTCGGGGTAGCGGTCCAGCCACTCGTCCGCGACGTCCCGGTTCGGGCCCGCCTTCACGCCGACCGAGTCCGCGGCGAGGAACGCGAAGATCTTCCCGGCCTCCCCCACCTTCACGACCGGGTACTCGTGGTCCCACGGGTTGTCCGCCCATGCCCCGGGGAAGCCGAGGCAGAGCTCGGTGAGGCCGGCGACGTCCATCAGCGCCTGCCGAAGAGCCGGGCGAGGAGGCCGCGCTGCTCGGTGATGACGCCGGGATCGACCGCGACCGGACGCCTCTGCTCCTCGACCATCTCCTCCAGGAACTTGTCGACGTCGCCCATGTCATAGCCCTCGCGCAGCCGCACCGGGGTGAACCGGACCGGACCGACCAGCGGGCCCAGGTCCCGGCCGCGCTCGAGGGCGTCCTCGACCAGGTCGAGGAACTTGTCGACCTCGCCCATGCTGTAGCCCTCTCGGATGCGGACCGGGGTGAAGCGGGAGCTGCGGACGCGCTGCGCCAGATCCGGCCGCGGCACGAAGGCCGGCGCGGGCTCGGCAACGGCCCGGGTCACCGGCTGCTCGGGGGCGGGTTGCGGAACGGGGACCGAGCGCAGCTCGGCCAGGAAGGCATCGACCTCCCCGATGGCGTAGCCCTCACGCAACCGGACCTCCCGCAGCTCGCTCTCCGCGATGATCGGCCCGAGCGCCTCACCGCGCTCGGCGGCGGCGAGCAGCCGGTCGAGCAGGTAGTCGACCTGACCCATGTCGTACCCCTCGCTCACCCGCACCGGGGTGAACTGGACGTCGCGGATCCGGTCGAGGAAGGAGTCGGTCACGGGACGATTATGGCGGTGGCGAGCCGGTCCGTCCGCTCAGCGTGCGCCCGCTTCAATCATTTGCCTGAGTTCCTTCTTCAGATCGCTGATCTCGTCGCGGAGCCGGGCCGCCACCTCGAACTGCAGCTCGGCGGCGGCGGTGTGCATCTGTTCGGTGAGCTGCTGGACGAGCTCGGCCAGGTCGCTGGAGGGCAGTCCGGCGAGGTCGGGCATCTTCTGGCGGTCAGCGTCGAGCTTCGACAGGCCCGGGACCGGGGCCTTCTTGCTGCGGTCGCCGCGGGCGCCGGTGCCCTGCCAGGTGGCGAGCAGCTCCTCGGTGTTCTCGTCCTCGCGGGCGAGCATCTCGGTGATGTCGGCGATCTTCTTGCGCAGCGGCTGCGGGTCGATCCCGTGCTCGGTGTTGTACGCGACCTGCTTGGCTCGCCGGCGGTTGGTCTCGTCGATCGCGGTCTCCATTGACGCCGTGATCCGGTCGGCGTACATGACGACCTGGCCGGAGACGTTGCGGGCGGCGCGGCCGATCGTC
Source organism: Marmoricola sp. RAF53 (assembly GCF_052114005.1). Classification (NCBI taxonomy): domain Bacteria; kingdom Bacillati; phylum Actinomycetota; class Actinomycetes; order Propionibacteriales; family Nocardioidaceae; genus Marmoricola; species Marmoricola sp. RAF53. Next base: position 45,164 of record NZ_JBFRDX010000012.1, read on the forward strand.
TGGATCAGCGACTTGTCGGAGCGCAGGAAGCCCTCCTTGTCGGCGTCCAGGATCGCGACCAGGGACACCTCCGGCAGGTCGAGGCCCTCGCGGAGCAGGTTGATGCCGACGAGCACGTCGTACTGGCCGAGCCGGAGGTCGCGGAGCAGCTCGATCCGCTTCAGCGTGTCCACCTCGGAGTGCAGGTAGCGGGTGCGGATCCCGTTCTCCAGCAGGTAGTCGGTGAGGTCCTCGGACATCTTCTTGGTCAGCGTGGTGACCAGGACGCGCTCGTTGCGCTCGGTCCGGAGGTTGATCTCGCCGATCAGGTCGTCGATCTGGCCCTTGGTGGGCTTCACGATCACCTCGGGATCGATCAGGCCGGTCGGGCGGATGATCTGCTCGACCACGTTGTCCAGGCCGCCGCCCTTGGCGAGCTCGTAGTCGCCCGGGGTCGCGGAGAGGTAGATCGTCTGGCCGATCCGGTCCAGGAACTCCTCCCAGCGCAGCGGCCGGTTGTCCATCGCGCTCGGCAGCCGGAAGCCGTGGTCGACCAGGTTGCGCTTGCGGGACATGTCGCCCTCGTACATCCCGCCGATCTGCGGGACCGCGACGTGGGACTCGTCGACGACCAGCACGAAGTCCTCGGGGAAGTAGTCGATCAGGCAGTTCGGCGCACTCCCCCGGCTCCGGCCGTCGATGTGCATCGAGTAGTTCTCGATCCCCGAGCAGGAGCCGACCTGGCGCATCATCTCCACGTCGTACGACGTCCGCATCCGCAGCCGCTGCGCCTCCAGCAGCTTGCCCTGACGCTCGAACAGGCCGACCTGCTCCTCGAGCTCGGTCTCGATCCCCTGGATCGCGCGCTCCATCCGCTCCGGGCCGGCGACGTAGTGGGTCGCGGGGAAGACGTAGACCTCGTTGTCCTCGGTGATCACCTCGCCGGTGACCGGGTGCAGCGTCATCAGCCGCTCGATCTCGTCGCCGAAGAACTCGACCCGGACCGCCATCTCCTCGTAGACCGGGAAGATCTCCAGCGTGTCGCCGCGGACCCGGAAGGTGCCGCGGGTGAAGGCCAGGTCGTTGCGGGTGTACTGGATCTGGACCAGCCGGCGCAGCACCTCGTCGCGGTCCATCTCGGTGCCGACCTTGAGCCGCAGCATCCGGTCGACGTACTCCTGCGGGGTGCCGAGGCCGTAGATGCAGGACACGGTCGAGACGACCACGACGTCACGGCGGGTGAGCAGCGAATTGGTCGCCGAGTGCCGCAGCCGCTCGACCTCCTCGTTGATCGAGGAGTCCTTCTCGATGTAGGTGTCCGTCTGCGGGACGTAGGCCTCGGGCTGGTAGTAGTCGTAGTACGAGACGAAGTACTCGATCGCGTTGTCCGGCATCAGGTGCCGCAGCTCGTTGGCGAACTGGGCGGCCAGGGTCTTGTTGGGCTGCATCACCAGCACCGGCCGCTGCAGCCGCTCGGCCACCCAGGCGACGGTGGCGGTCTTGCCGGTGCCGGTGGCGCCGAGCAGGACCACGTCCTGCTCGCCGCCGGTGATCCGCTTCTCGATCTCGGCGATCGCGGCCGGCTGGTCGCCCGACGGCTGGAACTCCGAGATGACCTGGAACGGCGCGACACGGCGCTCGAGATCGGTGACGGGACGCATGTGGCAAGACTAGGCCGCACCACCGACAAGGCGGGTCGGAGCGTTCCGCCGCGCGGCCGCACGGGCTAGGTTCGGGCCATGGAGCAGTACCTCGAGGTCGTCGGTCGCGGCGCCGCGACCCAGGCCCCGGACCGGCTCGACCTGCACATCTCGGTCACCCTGGTCGCCACCGACGTCGGGGACGCGCTCACCGGGCTCGCCGACAAGGTCGTCGCGCTCGGCACCGCCCTGCGGGAGGCCGGGCTGGCCGACGCCGACATCCGCACCACCGGCAGCAACCTGGGCGAGGAGTACTCCGGGCACGACGCGGAGGGCCGGCGCTCCGCCGGTTTCCGTGCCTCGCAGGACCTCCTGATCCGGCTGGGCGACCTCGACCGGGCCTCGGAGGTCGTGTCCGCGGCGCTGGCCGCCGTCGGCGACGCGTTCCGGCTCGGCCACCTGGCCTGGTCGCTGGCGGACGAGGTGCCGCTGGTCGACCTCGCCCGCGAGGCGGCGTACGCGGACGCCGCGGAGAAGGCCGCCAAGCTGGCGGCACTCGCGGGCGCCCGCGTCGGCGGCCTGATCCGGGTCACGGAGGGCGAGGGGTACGGCGGCGGGGTGCCGCGGCTGATGACGGCGAAGGCCGACCCGTCCTTCGCGGCGGAGCGCGGCGAGAGCCGGGTCGAGGTCTCCCTGACGACCCGCTGGACGCTGGTGCCGTGAGCCGCCGTCACCGCCCGCACGCGATGCCCTAGTTTTCTACCGTGAGGCGACCGACACGCGCAGTGCTGTTCGCGGGCCGCGAGATCTGGCCCGTGGTCCGCCGCACGCTGCTCACGGTCCTCGGCGTCCAGCTCGTCCTGGCGCTGAGCCTCACCCTGGTCGACTCCTGGCGGCGCCGCGGCAAGAAGCCGCAGCCGTTCACGACGCTGCCGCCGCAGGACGTCACCATCGGCTCCGGCACCGTCACCACCTACACCTTCGGCCAGGACCTGTACGACGACATGCTGGCCGCCATCGCCGGCGCCCGCCAGATGGTGCTCTTCGAGTCCTACATCTGGAAGGGCGACGAGGTCGGGGAGCAGTTCAAGCAGGCCCTCACCGAGGCGGCCGCGCGCGGTGTCGAGGTCTACGCGATCTACGACTCGTTCGCGAACCTCGTCGTCGACCCGCGGTTCAAGAGCTTCCCGCAGGTGCTGCGGGTGCTGAAGTACCCGATCTACAACGCCGGCTGGCGGTTCTTCGACCTGCGCCGCTACGGCCGCGACCACCGCAAGGTGCTGGTGGTCGACGACGACGTCGCGTTCGTCGGCGGGTTCAACATCGGCACCGCCTTCGCCACCGAGTGGCGCGACACCCACTGCCGGATCACCGGTCCCGCGGTCTGGGACCTCAAGCGGTCCTTCGCCGACTTCTGGAACGACCACCGGCACGGTCGCCGGCCACTGCTCCTGGAGACCACCCACGCCGAGTGGGAGCCCCGGATCCGGCTGCACCGGAACCTGCCGCGGCAGTGGATGTTCCCGATCCGGTCGATGTACCTGGAGGCGATCAACCGGGCCCGCCGCAACATCTGGATGACGCACGCCTACTTCATCCCCGACCCCGACTTCGTGGACGCGCTCACGACGGCGGCACGGCGCGGGGTCGACGTGAAGATCCTGGTCCCGCGCACGTCCAACCACGTCGTCGCGGACTGGATCTCCCGCGGCTACTTCGGGCAGCTGCTCGACTCGGGGGTGCAGATCCACCGGTTCGAGGGCGCGATGGTGCACGCCAAGACGGCGACGATCGACGGCGAGTGGTCGACCATCGGCACGGCGAACATCGACCGGCTCTCCATGACCGGCAACTACGAGATCAACGTCGAGTTCATCGACCCCGGGATGGCGCAGGTGATGGAGGAGATCTTCCGCACCGACCTGGACCAGAGCTCGCACCTGTCCCCGCGGGACTGGAACGCGCGCGGGATCCACCGCCGGTTCACCGAGGCCGTCCTCAACCCCCTGCGCCACCTGCTGTGACGGGTCCGGGCGTCAGCCGCTGGTGAACTCCCGCACGTCGTCGCAGAAGTCGCGGCCGGCGGTGTCGTTCGTTCCGTTGGACTCGCGCACGATCCGGAACGAGTCCGGGACCTCGACGTCGTCGCTGGCGTCACCCGGGGTGCCGTTGTAGTCGATGTCGACCGCGAACCGGGTCTGGCCGGAGTCGCTGAGGACCAGCTTGCCGTGGGTGTCCTTGTAGTGCGACCCGCCCGAGGCGTACGACGTGATCGTGATCGTGCCGTCCCCGTTGTCGGTGATCTTCGTGTCCCGGGTGTTGCCGTTGAACACCGTGGTGAAGGTGCCGCCGTTGTCCAGGTTCGTGTACACGGTGGTCCCGCGGACGCTCTCGCGGTAGTACGGGAACGGGCTGGAGCCGCGCTGGTTGAACAGGAAGTTGCCCTTGATGTCGTTGTCGGCCCGGACGGGGGTGCCGTCGCAGTCGAAGAACTCGGTGAACACGTCGTGGAAATGCCCCTTGTCGATCGGCTTGGCATCGGCGGCCGTGGTGGGCGCGAGTGCGCCGCCCGCGATGACCAGCCCGGTGACGAGTAGTGCCGTACGTGCCTTCATCGTCCCTCCTCGGGAGCTTGGACAGTTCTTCCACCCTCCGGCGCCCCCGTCGGACAGGCCATAGCACGGTGGGGGCATTCGACCCGAAGTCGAGAACGAGCCCGTTTCTCCTCCCGCGGAAGGATCCCCGGGGACACCGCGCATCACTAGGCTCGCGCCCATGTGGCGTGCACCCGTCCGGGACCTCCGTGGCAAGAAGCTCTTCCTCACCGGCGCGGCCAGCGGCATCGGCCGCGCGACCGCCGTCGCGGCCGCCGCCGAGGGGGCCGTCCTGCACCTGACCGACGTCGACCAGGACGGCCTCGTCGACGTCGTCGCCGCGATCACCGCCGCCGGCGGCGAGGTCGCGTTCGCGGCCCCGGCGGACCTCGCCGACCACGAGGCCGTGCGCGCGATGGCCGCGGAGCTGACCGCGGTGCACGGGGCCATGGACGTGGTGATGAACATCGCCGGCATCGCGTCGTGGGGCACCATCACCGCGCTCCCCCACCGGACCTGGCAGCGGGTCGTCGACGTGAACCTGATGGGCCCGATCGCGGTCCTGGAGTACCTCGTCCCGCCGATGATCGAAGCAGGTCGCGGCGGCCACGTCGTCAACGTCTCCTCGGCCGCCGGGATCATCGGGATGCCGTGGCACGCCGCCTACTCGGCTAGCAAGTTCGGGCTCCGCGGCGTCTCCGAGGTCCTCCGCTTCGACCTCGCCCCGCACCGGATCGGAGTCAGCCTGGTCTGCCCGGGTGGGGTCGACACCGGGCTGACCGAGACCGTCAGCATCGCCGGCGTGGACAACGCCAGCCCGCAGTTCCGCCGGCTCCAGCGGCACTTCAAGAAGCGCGCGGTCACCCCCGAGCAGGCCGCCGCGGCCATCCTGCGCGGCGTCCGGCGCAACCGCTACTGGGTCTACACCTCCCCCGACATCCGGGTCGCGCACCTCGCCCAGCGGTACTTCCCGCCCGGCTACACCGCCGCGATGACGGTGATGAACCGGGTCGCGAACCGGGCCCTGCCGCAGGTCGGGCGGGCCGTGCGGGAGGACGGGTGAGCGGGCCGCGGATCAGCCCCGGCGGAGTCCGCGAGATCGGGCCCGCCGCCTGGGCGTTCTCCCGGGTGGCCGGCCGGGTCACCGGTACCGAGCCGCCGGCGATCTTCACCACGCTCGGCCGCGGCCGCGGTCTGTTCTGGGGCTGGCTGCACTTCGCCGGCCGGCTGATGCCGGGCGGGCGGCTCCCCCGTCGCGAGACCGAGCTGGTGATCCTGCGGGTCGCGACGCTGCGCGACTGCGACTACGAGTTCACCCACCACGTCCGGCTCGGCCGCCGCGCCGGCGTCACCGCCGCTGACGTCGAGCGCGTCCGGGCCGGGTCGACCGCCGACGGCTGGAACGCCGAGGAGCGGCTGCTGCTGGCCGCCGCCGAGGAGCTGGTCGGCACCCGGGACCTCGGCGAGGAGACCTGGGCCGACCTGCGGGCGGCGTACGAGGATCGGGTGCTGGTCGAGCTGCTCCTGCTCGTCGGGCACTACGACATGCTCGCGACCACCTTGAAGACGCTCCGGCTCAGCCCGGACCGGCCGCGCTAGCCCCGACCAGGCCCGTCAGCCGGCCGCGTTGCTCCCGGAGACGGTGTGCAGCTCGACCTCGTCGACCAGCCAGTCCCCGTCCTGCTCGACCATCTTCATGGTGATCCGGGGCTGGTCGAGGCCGGGCTGCGTCTGGCCGGGGTTCGTGAGCGTCTGGTCGACGAACAGCAGCACGGTCGCGTGCTCGGTGTCCTCGACGCGGACCGCGGAGTCCACCACGGTCCCCTTCGCGTGCGCCTTCAGCTGGACGACGAGCTTCTTGATCGGCGCGCTGACCTCGGCGTACTGCTTGCGGAACTTCGCCGTGCCGGCGTCGTCCACCCAGGCGAAGTCGTCGTCGATGGTGGCGTAGTCGTACGTCGTCATCGCGACCACCGCCGCGCGGGCGGCCTTCTGGGCGGCCGCTCCGGCGTCGGCCTCGTCCCGCTGCCGCTTGGCGTCCAGGGCGACCAGGGCCAGCGCCACCAGGGCCACCACCAGGGCCACCACCAGCACGATCACCAGCGTGCGCGAGCCCTTGGTCGCGGCCTTCACGTCGTCCTCCACCGTCTCCACCATCTCCGGCACCGTCTCCTGCGATGTGCTCATCCGACCGGTCCCGGGGCGTGCGCGGCACCGCGCTGCAGGTTCGGGGCCGACGCCGGGCAGTGACCAGTGCTGACCAGCGGCCGCTGGACCGGGTTCTTCGGGTCCCGGCGCGGCGTGCCGTAGTCGCAGTCGGTCGGCCGCTGCGGGAACCCGTCGATCTGCACCTTGCCGTCCTTCACCGCGATCCCGAGCACGCCGAGGCCCGGCGCGTATCCCTGCAGGATCGCACCCAGGTGCGGCGCGTAGGAGCGGAACAGGTCGGAGAAGACGACGGCCTGACCGAGGAAGCCCGGCAGGATCTGGGCCATGTCGGTGAGCAGCGCCTGGAGCTGGTCGATCTGGCCGGGCGCGTTGGCGAGCATGGTCCGCAGCTCGGGGTCGTAGCTCTTCAGGAACGCCGCGAACTGCTTCGAGGACGTGGCCAGGTCGCGGATCTCGGTCGCCTCCGACGGGGCGATGTCGAGCACGGTGCTGCCGTTGGTGAGCAGCCGGTCGGTCTCCGGCCAGAGCCGGGCGAGGTCGGCGAGCAGGAGCTGGCCCTGGTCGACGAGGCGGCCGAGGTCGGCGCCGGTGCCGGCGAGGCCGGTGCTGAGCTCGGTCAGCACGGTGTGCAGCTGGGCGGAGTCGACCTGGTCGAGGACCTTGTTGACCGCGATCACCGTGGACGCGAGCGTCTTCGGGAGGTCGGTGGCCGTGGCCGGGACGACCGACCCGTCCTTCAGGTAGGGACCGGCCGTGGTGGTCGGCTGGAAGTCCAGGTACTGCTCGCCGACCGGCGACAGGCTGCGCACCTTCGCGACCGACTTCACCGGGATGTCGTCTCCGGAGGTGATCGCGACCACGGCGACGACGCCGTCGTCGGTGAGCTCGATCGTGCGGACCTTGCCGATCTTCACGCCCCGGTAGGTGACCGCGGAACCCTCGAAGAGGCCGCCGGTCGAGGTCATCTCGACCTTGACCACCTTGGTGCCGCCGAGCAGCGGCATGTCGAGCACGTTGTTGAACAGGTAGGCGACGGTCACGACCAGGACGGCCAGCACGCCGAGCAGGCTCTGCCAGAGTCGGTCGCCGAGGACCCGCGAGGCCGCGCTCTGGTGCGGCGGCTCGGCCGCGTGGGCGGGCAGCTGGGCGGTCATCGTCCACCTCCGAGCAGGCTCGACAGGCTGAGCGGCGAGGCCGGCGCGGACGCCGAGGCTTTCGGGGCCTTCGGGGACGTCGTCCCGAGCAGGCCGCCGAGGCCCTGCAGCAGGCCGCCGGCGCCGCCGAGGCCGCCGCTCTGGCCGGTGGTGCCGAGCAGCCCACCCAGCAGCCCGCCGGTACCGCCGGTACCCCCGGTCCCGGTGCTGCCGGATCCGCCCGGCCCCAGGATGTTGGGCAGGCCGATCTCGGGCAGCGACAGCTCGAGCCGCAGGTTCAGGTAGTCGCCCGGTACGGCGTTGCTCACGACCTTGCCCAACGAGACCAGATCGGTCAGCGACGGACCGAAGTCGGCGCGCAGGTTGAGGAACTGGTCCAGGACCGGCGAGACCTCGCGGATCATCTGCAGGATCTGCGCCCGGGTCTTCCCGACCACGGTGTTGGCGGCACCGGAGAACTCGACGAGCTTCGCGAGCAGCTTCGTGAGCCCCGGGGTGTTCTCGCGCAGCACCCGCGCGGCCGGCCGGATGTCGGTCAGCGCGGACTGGATCGTGCCGCGGTTGTCCTTGAGGATCTTCGAGACCGCGGCGAGCGCCACCAGGGCGCGATCGATGTCGCCGGTGGTCGCGTTCGCCTCGCCGAGGAACGTGTTCGCGCGGGTGAGCAGCTCGCGGACACTGTCCTCGCGGCCGCCGACGGCCTGGTTGAGCTCGTCGGTGACGGTCTGGAGCTGGTTGAGTCCACCGCCGTTCACGAGCAGCGACGCCGAGGAGAGGGCGTCCTCGACCGTCGGCGCCGTGCTCGCCTGCTTCGGCGAGAGCACGCCGCCGTCGTGCAGCAGCGGCCCCTCGCCCGGGTTCGCGACGTCGACGAAGAGCTCGCCCAGCGGCGTGGTGTAGCGCAGCCGCGCCGTGGCGGTGGTCCGCATCTGCGCCGAGGTCTTCACCTTCATGACGGCGATCGCCTTGAAGTCCTTCGCGGAGACCGACTGGACCTTGCCCGAGTCCACGCCGTTGACCTTGACCGCCGCCCCCTGGGCCAGGTTCAGGGCCTCGTCGAACTGCACCTTCACCGTGATCGTGTCGCCCGCGACGCCGGTGCCGGGCAGCGGGATGTCCCGCATCGTCGGGCCGCACCCGGCCACCAGGCCGAGGCCCAGCAGGCCGACCAGCAACGCCGGCACGCGCAGGCCCCTGGGCGTACTCAGCGGCGTACTCCGCGGCGTACCTCGGCGGGCGCTCACTTGTTCAGCCCCAGCAGCTGGAAGAGGTTCTGCAGGTTGAGCAGTGACGGGCCGAGCGCGGCACAGACGTCGGTCGGCAGCTTCGTGCACAGCGAGTTCGTCAGTCCGCCGAGCGGGGTCAGCACCATCGGGTCGACCCGGACCAGCAGGCGCCCGTCGTGGTTGAGCCCCTTGAGGTTCTGCAGCGTCACGGGCATCACCCGCAGGATCTCGGAGAGGTCCTGCTTCTTCGTCATCAGCGACTTCATCAGCGCGGTGCTCTGGTTCAGCGAGGTGACGAACTGCTGCCGGTTCTGGTGCGCGAAGTCCGCGATCAGGGTGACCGCCCGGGTCAGCGCCCGGAGCGCGGCCTGGAAGTTGAGGCGCTCGGCGGCGAGCATCCCGCTCGCCTGGCTGACCTGGGTCACGAAGGTCCGCACCAGCTGCTGGTTCGCGGCGATCGTCCCGGTCAGGGTGTCGAGCGAGGTCACCGTCGAGGTGATGTTCTCGCGCTGTCCCGAGACCGTGTTGACCGCGCCGCCGAGGGAGGTGATCGCCGCGTTCAGGTCCGTGCCCTGGCCGCTCAGCGCCTTCGAGCCGGAGGCGAGCAGGTTCTTGATCGCGTCCTTCGACTCCTTCGACCCGGCGATCCCGGTGGCGAAGGTGTTCAGCGCGCCGAGGACGTCGTCGAAGTCGACCGGCGTCCGGGTCCGCGGCTGCTCGATCACGGCGCCGTCCTTCATCCGGGCGCCCTGGTGGTAGACCGGCGTCAGCTCGACGTACCGGTCGGTGGCGACCGAGCGGGCCACCACGACGGCGCCGGCGTCGGCCGGGACCGGCTGGTCCGCGTCCACGGACAGCTTCACCCGGACGTGGGTCCCTTCCGGCGTGATCGACTCGACCGTGCCGACCTTGACCCCGAGGACGCCGACGTCGTTGCCGACGAAGAGGCCCGCGGAGTCGGTCATCAGGGCGGTCACGGTGATGGTGTCCCTGCCCACGGGGCCGAACCCGCAGCCTCCGGCGGCGAGCAGCCCGAGGAGCAGGCCGAAGGTGATCAGCTTCTTCACTTGCAGCCTCCCGCCCGGCAGCTCATGTCGTCGCTGGGAATGCCCGGCGACTGCAGCCACAGGTCACCCCACGGCCCGTTGCCGGCGGCGTTGGCGACGTAGCGCACGGTCGGAGCCATCTGCTCGAGGACCCCCTTCAGGGTCGCGTCCTGGTCGCGCAGCGTCCGGAGCACCTCGTTGAGCTGCCGGAACGCCGGACCGAGGTCCGCCTTGGTCTGGTCGATCACCGCGGAGAGGTTCCGCGACAGCGTCGTGGTCTCGACGAGAAGCGTGTGGATCGCCTGGCGGCGCGCGGTGATCTCGCTGGTGACCAGGTTCGCCTGCCGCATCAGCGCGACGATGTCGCCGCTGCTCGCGGACAGCTGGTCGGTGACGTCGCGGGCGGCGGTGAGCAGGGCGGCGGTCTGGTCGCCGCGCTTCTCGACCGCCTCGGAGAGCCGGGCGACGCCCGTCAGCGCCGGACCGATCGAGTCGCTCGTCGCCGACAGCGTCCTGCTGGTCTCGGCCAGGGCCCGGGCGAGGAGCTCCGGGTCGAGCTCACCGAGCTGGCCGGTGCCCTTCTCCAGGACGTCCTGGAGGTTGAACGGGACCGAGGTGCGCGCCAGCGGGATGGTGTCGATCTCCCCGCTGCCGGCCGGTTCCACCGCCAGGTAGTGGGTGCCGAGCAGGGTGGCGACCTTCACCGCGGCGCTGGTCTTGTCCCCCAGGTCGATGTCGTTGTCGAGCACGAAGCGCACCCGGACCTTGTCGCCGTCGAGGGTGATCCCCTTGACCTCGCCCGCCGGTACGCCGTGCACCTCGACGTCCTCGCCGACCCGGAGGCCGGCCGTCTGCGCCAGCACCGCCGTGTACGACGTCTTGCCGAACGAGACGAACGTGGTCACGACCACGGCCAGCGCGACGCAGGCGCCGAGGCCGAGGGCGAACAGCCCGATCCGGAACGGGTCGGCCGAGGCCTTGCGCCACCACTCACCCACGCTGGCTCCGATCCCCTTCATCACCGGCACACCTCCGACCACGGCCCGTTCTCGGTGCCGTTGAGGTTCGTCTTGAGACCGGCCAGGTCGATCGCCACCGAGCAGAGGTAGAGGTTGACCGAGGTCTGGTACGAGCTGGCCCGGCCGAGGGCGGCCAGGGTCGCGCCGAAGGAGCTGATCGCCTGCACGAACTGCTGCTTGTTGGCGAGGAACAGGCTCATCGTCGAGTGGAACTTGCCGACCGCGGCCACCGTCGGGACGCGGGCTTCCTGGAGGAGCTGCGAGGTCGAGCCGATCAGCTGGCTGACCCCGTCGATCGAGGCGCCGATGGACTTGCGGTCCCGGGCCAGGCCGGTCATCAGCGCCCGGAGCTCGACCACGGTGGCCTTGAGCTCGTCACCCTGGCCGGCGATGTTGGACAGCACCGGGGTCAGGTTGGTGAGCACCTCACCGACCACCTGGTCCCGGTCGGCGAGGAAATTGGTCAGCCGGCTGGTCTGCTGGAGGAGCTGGTCGACGGTGCCGCCCTCGCCCTGGAGCACCTTGACCAGCGAGCCGGCGAGCGCGTTGACGTCGTCGGGGCGCAGCGCTTCGAAGAGCGGCCGGAAGCCGTTGAGCAGCTCGGTCAGGTCGAAGCCGGGGCTGGTCCGGGACAGCGGCACGGTGGCGCCGTCGTCGAGCGCAGCCCCCTGCTCCGGCCCCTGCACGAGCGCCAGGTACCGCTGGCCGAGCAGGTTCTGGTAGCGCATCACGATCCGGGTGGTGTCCAGGATCGGCTGGTCCTTCACCAGGTCGAAGGTGACCTGGGCGCCCTGGTCGGTGATCTTGATGCCCTGGACCCGGCCGACCCGGACCCCGGCGACGCGCATGTCGTCCCCGGCCCGCAGCCCGGCCACGTCGGTGAAGTCGGCCCGGTAGCTGTGCGTGGACCCGTTCAGCCCGTTGAGCATGGTGTTGACCAGCAGCACGCCGAGCAGGATGGCGACGACCGCGAACACGGTGAACTTGACGACGATGGAGCGGTAGCCGGCGATCACCGGGCACCTCCGTCCTGGCCGTCGAGCATCGCGCTCACGCCGGTGCGGGCCGCGCCCGGGCAGTTGTTGCCGCGGGCGTTGCCGAACCGCGGGCAGTCCGCGGTCGTGTAGTACGACGGGCTGTCGAGCTGGATCCGCACGGCGGTGTCCAGGAAGCCGTGCCGGGCGACCGAGCCCAGCTTCGCGGCCAGCATCCGGTTGGTGAGGATCGACTGGGTGATGCCGAGCTCCCTGTTCCGGTAGACGACGTCGAGGAGCAGCGCCGAGTTGTCGACGAACCGGATCAGGTTCGCCTGGTTGCTGCGGACGAAAGTGGTGGCCTGGCTGGTCAGGGCGGTGCCGCCACTGATCAGCGTCGCCAGCGCCGCCTTCTGGGTGACGATCGAGCGCGCGGTGAACATCGCGTCGTCGGTGGCCTGGAGCAGGTCGGGAGCGACGTCCCGGACCAGCTCGAGGTTCTGGACCAGCTTGCGCAGGTCGGCGCGGACCAGCGGCATCCGCGGGTTGAGCTTGGCGAGGTAGGCGTTCGCCTGGTCGACGGTGTCGCCGATCTGGTCGCCGCGGCCGTCCAGCGCCTGGGCGACCGAGCCGATCGCGGAGGCCAGCTCGGCGGGGCCGACGGCCTTGACCAGGCTGTCGATGTCGTCGAGCGCCTGCTGCAGCTCCAGCGTCCCCTGGGTCTTGTCGGCCGGGATCACGGCCCCGGCCTGCAGTGCCTCGGGGGCCGGTTCGCCGTGGACGGTGAGATCGACGAAGGAGGTTCCGAACACGGTGGCCGGCAGGATCCGGGCGACCACGTTGGCCGGGACCATGTCGAGCTGGTCGGCGGGGATGTTGATCTTCACCCGGACGCCGCCCTGCGGACCGGCCTCGACCCCGGAGACATTGCCGACGATGACGCCCCGGACCTTGACGTCCGCGCTCTGCCCGAGCGACCCGCCGGCGTCGGCGAGCTGGGCCTGCACGTGCATCGGGCCGCCGAACGTGCCGGTCGACCGCAGGAACAGCAGGCCGAGCGCGACGGCGACACCGACCACGACCACCAGGCCGCGCTTGGCGTAGTCGCTCCGCTTCAGCTCCTTGCGCACCTTGGCCACCCCGATCACCCCGAGACCCGGAAGCCGGAGTTGCTGCCCCAGAAGAGCAGGGTCATGACCATGTCGAGCAGGACCACCGAGACGATGCTGGCGCGGATCGCCCGGCCGGTGGCCTCGCCGACCGCCTGCGGACCGCCGCCGACGCGCATCCCGTACCAGCTGTGCAGCAGGGTGACCGCGGTGGCGAACACGATGATCTTGACCACCGACAGGCCCACGTCGCGACCGAGGATGAACGTGGAGAAGTAGTGGTCGTACTGGCCCGGCGACTGCCCGAAGATCACCACGACCGAGAACATCGAGGCGATGTAGGAGCCGATCAGGCCGATCAGGTAGAGCGGGATGATCGCGATCCCGGTGGCGATCACGCGGGTGGTGACCAGGTAGCGCATCGGCTGCACCGCCATCACCTCGAGCGCGTCGACCTCCTCGTGGATCTTCATCGAGCCGATCTGCGCGGTGAACCGGCAGCCGACCTGGGAGGCGAGCGCGAGGGCGGCGATCAGCGGGGCGAGCTCGCGGGTGTTCGCGCTCGCGGAGATGAAGCCGGTGAGCGGCGCCAGGCCGACGATCTCCAGGCCGTTGAAGCCCTCGATGCCGAGCGACGTACCGGCCGAGAGCGCGAGCAGGATCATCACGCCGACGGTGCCGCCGCCGACGATGATCGCGCCGCTGCCCCAGGCGATGTCCTTGAGCTGGCGGAGCACCTCGCGGTGGTAGAGCGCGATCGTCGCCGGGACCGACCAGATCACCTTGCCGGCGAAAGTGCCGAAGTCCCCGATCTGGGCGAGCGTGGCGACGACCTTGTCGAGGGCGCCGACGAGGAGGTCGCTGACGGACGGCCGCGAGGTGAGCGGGGTGCTCATGCCACTCCCTGCGGGACGAGCATCACGTAGGCCTGGGTGATCGCGACGTTGGCGAAGGCCAGCAGGATCACGCTGAGCACGACCGCCTGGTTGACCGCGTCGGCGACGCCCTTCGGGCCGCCGGAGGCACCCAGGCCCTTGTGCGAGGCGACCACGGTCGCGATGAAGCCGAAGACGAGCGCCTTGAACTCGGCGAGCAGGAAGTCGGTCGGCTGGCTGAAGCTGACGAAGGAGTCGAGGTAGGCGCCGGCGCTGATCGACCCGCCGCCGACGTTCATGATGAAGGCGGTGGTCATCGCCGTCATCGAGACGATCACCGTGAGCAGCAGCGCGACCACGAGCGCGGCCAGGATCCGCGGCGCGACCAGGCGCTGGATCGGCGAGATGCCCATCACCTTGAGGGCGTCGATCTCCTCGCGGACGGTGCGGGCGCCGAGGTCGGAGCAGATCGCCGAGCCGACCGCGCCGGCGATCATCAGCGAGGTCACCAGCGGCGCGCCCTGCCGGAGCACGCCGATGCCGTTGACCGCTCCGCTGAACGAGGTGGCGCCGATCTGGTTGGCGACCGCGCCGATCTGCACCGAGGTGATGACGCCGAACGGGATCGCGACCAGGATCGTCGGGAGCAGCGAGACCCGGGTCATGAACCAGGCCTGGAGCATGAACTCGGTCCAGGAGAACCGCCGGCCGATGATGTCGCTGAACAGCGACGCGACCGCCTCCACGGCCAGGACGACCAGGTTGCCGCTGGTGACGACGCCCTTGCGGGAGCGGTCCCGCATCGAGGCGAGGCCCGAGCGGCCGGTCACAGCCAACGAACTCACGTCAGCCCCCTCCTGGTGTGTGCGTCCTGCGCGTACTGGGAAGAACGTCGCGAGCGCAGTGGAGTTACGCAGATCACAAATTGTTTCCAGCAGGACTGTGCCAGTGCCGCTGTCATCTCTGGCACCGTCTCAGATTCCGGGAATCCGCATGACCGAGTTGAAGCCGAGCGCCTTGATCAGCTCCCCCTGCACCCGCACCTCGCCGCCGAGCACGGCGCGCACCGGGTTCACCTGGCCGAGCACCAGGCGCAGGAACTGCGGTCCCTCCAGGAGCAGGCTGGCGTCCGCCCGGAGCTCCGCCGCCGGGTCGGGCTGGACCGTGCAGGTGCCGGTCTCGACCCGGACGACGTACCGGTCGGTGCCGCCGTCGGTCCGGCCGCCCACCACGAACGCGATCGTGACGCGGGCGCGCGCGGCCTTCTGCTGGTCGAGGAACTCCGGGAGCCGTCGGAAGACCTCGCCGAGCACCAGCGGGCGGAACGGGCCTGCCATCACCGTGGCCAGGTGCGCGTCCGGCACCTCCTTGATCGCGGCGGCGACAGCCTCGGGCGCCAGCGCCCGCGGATCGATGAACGCCCTACCCGATCCAGGGCCCGATCCAGGACCCGATCCAGGACCGGAGCCCGGCACCCGCAGGTGCGGGGCGAGGTCCAGCAGGAAGCCGGTGTCGCCGTCGAGGTCGAGCCGGCCGCCGAGGTGGAGCAGCGCGCCGTCGGCCGTGCCCGCGGCCAGGCCGGCCAGGTCGGCGGCGCTGGCGGCGATGCGCACCGAGCGGGCGTCGTACGCGGGGGCGCCGAAGCGGATCCGGCGCGCGCCGCCGGGGTCGCCGGTCTCGGCGATCTCCAGCTCTCCCGCGGGGCCGCTCCAGGCGACGTCGTGCGCCGGCGTCAGGGCCGCGACGAGCGCGTCCGCGGCAGCAACGGAAACCGGCACGAGTCCCCCTGGTCGGCGCCTCTTCCGGTACGGCAGGGGCGGATCTGGTCACGAATGTAACGGAGAATGTCACAACCGTTTACAGAAGGGAAGAGGTCTGGTCTACCTGAGCGGGATCGCATCTGAAAATCGATGCCATACTCGGGCCAGCACCTCTCCCACAGCGGGTCCCCCGACCCGCGCCCTCCCAGCGATCTTTGGAGCACCCCATGCGTCGCACTCTTGCAGCCGTCGCTGCGACCGCACTCGCGGTCGCCGCCACCGGCCTCGGCCTCGCCGCACCCGCGGACGCGGCCGCCCAGTACACCTATGCCGCCACCTCCGGCGGCAGCCAGGCCAACCTGATCGGGTCGACCGTCGTCTCCGGCCTCACCGGCGCCTCGAACATCGGCGGCCAGGCGATCCCCGCCACCGGTGGCAACGCCGTCGCCTCGGCGAGCGTCCCCGGGCTGGTCAGCCTCGGCGCGATCACCACCAAGCAGACCGCCAACGCGTACGGCGACGGCATCGAGGTCACCTCGACGGCCAAGATCGCCGGCGTCAGCCTGCTCGGCGGCGTCATCAAGGCCGACGCCCTCGAGGTCGTCAACACCGGCCGGGTCACCAGCGCCGGCTTCACCCACACCGGTGACTCCAAGCTGGTCAACCTCAAGCTCGGCTCGACGTCCATCCCGCTCTCGGCGGCACCGAACACGAAGATCACGATCCCCGGCATCGCCGAGGTCGTCATCAACGAGCAGAAGGCGTCCACCGGCGCGTCGGCCATGCAGGTCCGCGCGGCCGCCCTCCGGGTGACGCTGCTCAAGGACATCGCCGGCGGCAAGATCGGCTCGACCATCCTGATCGACCCCTCGACCGTCACCCTGGTCAACGGCAGCCCGAGCAACGCGCTCCCCGTGGGCGGGTTCGCGTACGGCGCCGCGGCCACCCTGGTCGCCGGCAACGCGGCCGCGAACGTCCCGCCGACCAACCTGCTGATGGTTCCGTCGGTCGGGACCGGCGGCCAGGAGTACGGCACCTCGACCGCCGCGGTCGACCTCGGCGCGATCGCCCAGGTCGGCGCCCTGGAGAGCAAGGTCAAGGCGAACACGGTGCCCGGCTCCGCGGACGTCCAAACGCAGTCGCAGCTGGCCAGGGTCAACGTCCTCGGCGGGATCATCACCGCCGACGCGGTCAAGGTGACGTCGCACGTCGCCAAGACGCCGGACACCCACCTCGAAGAGCAGAGCATGGAGTTCGTCAACCTCAAGGTGGCCGGCAAGGTCATCCCGATCAACGTCAAGCCGAACACCGCCATCAACGTGCTCGGCCTCGGCGTGGTCTACCTCAACCAGCAGGTCACCAAGCCCGGTTACAGCATGGTCGTCGGGATCCGGGTGATCCTGTCGGTCGCGAAGCTCGGGCTGCCGGTCGGCACCGACATCCAGGTCGGCGTCGCCAGCAGCTGGGTCGTCGGCTGAGCCGACGCGCACGCCCAGGTCGGGGTCGGTCCTCTCGGGGACTGACCCCGTCCTTCTACCCGGTGCGCCCCGGCAGGTGCCTGCGCGGCGCCATCCGGGCCCCGCGCCGGGGACGCCCCAGACCGCCCGCCTCGACCAGGCGCTGCACCCGGTGCCGGTGCGGCCGGTACGGCTCGAGCAGCTCGGCGAGGCCGTCGTCGTCGACCGCCTCGCCGGTCAGCGCCCAGCCCACGTTCTTGGCGATGTGGTAGTCACCGAAGCTGACCGCGTCCGCGTCGCCGAACACCCGGGAACGCACCTCCGCGCTCGTCCAGACCCCGACACCCGGGATCGTGCGCGCCCGCTGGTCGAAGACCTCCGGACCTTCCCGGCCGGCACGTTCGAGCGCGTCCGCGACCCGGGCCAGCGCCAGCAGCGGGCGGGACCGACCGCCGTCGACGGGGAGCTTCAGCCACTCCCAGGACGGGATCGCGCGGACCTGCTCGGGAGTCGGCTGCAGCCACAGCTCGCCGGCCTCCCCGCGTGGCCCGGGGGCCGGTTCGCCGAAGCGGCGTACGAGGCGGCGGAAGGCGGTGAACGCCTCCTGCCCGGTGACCTTCTGCTCGATCACCGTGGGCACGAGGGACTCCCAGACCAGACCGGTGGCGCCGAGCCGCCAGTGCCGCTGCCGGCGCCAGGCGTCGGCCAGGACCTCCGGCGGCTCGAACCCGCGCGGGTCGTCGTCGGCGCCGAGCATCCGCGGCAGCGCGTCGAGCACCCAGGACGCTCCCGGTCCCCAGGCCCGCGCCGCGACGTGGGCGTCGGTGCCGAGCGGGTCGACCTCGAGCGTGGCCGGGCCGACCGGGGTGCGCAGCGCGCGCACCTGCGTCCCCGAGGGCAGCGCCCGGTACGTCGGGTCGCCGGCCCCGCGCCGGTGCACGCCGAGGACCGCGCCGACCGGGCACGGCCAGTCCGGCCGCCAGGTACGGCTCAGCGCCGTCGAGGTGCGAGCGGGGGTCACCCGGACAACGTAGACGGCCGCTCCCCCGCTGTCGGTGCCGGGCGGCAGGATGGACCCGTGCTGCTCGCCGATCTCGTCACCACCTCCGCCCGCGTCGCCGGGACCCGCTCGCGGACGGCCAAGCGCGGCTTCCTCGCCGAGCTGCTGCGGGCGGTGCCGGCCGACGAGATCGAGATCGCGGCGGCGTACCTGTCCGGGACGCTGCGGCAGCGGCGTACCGGCGTCGGCTGGCGCGGCCTGGCCGACCTGCCCGCGCCGGCCGCCGGGCCGTCCCTGCACCTGACCGCGATCGACGCCCGGCTGGAGGCGCTCTCCGCCCTCGCCGGCGAGGGCTCGGCGACCGCGCGCAGGGCCGCGGTCGCGGAGCTCTTCGGTGCCCTCACCGCGGACGAGCAGGACTACCTGCGCGCGGTGATGACCGGTGCGGTCCGGCAGGGTGCGCTCGACTCGGTGCTGCTCGACGCGATCGCCGAGGCCGCCGAGGTACCGCTCGCCGCGGTGCGCCGGGCGGCGATGTTCAGCGCGCCGACCGGGCCGGTCGCCCGTGCGGCGCTGACCGGCGGCGTCGCGGCGCTGGAGTCGTTCGGGCTCGAGGTCGGCCGGCCGATCCGGCCGATGCTGGCGTCCTCGGCGGCCGACGTGGCGGCGGGGTTCGGACCGCTGGCCGCGGCCGGGCCGGTGGTCGTCGACACCAAGCTCGACGGGATCCGGATCCAGGTGCACCGCAGCGGCGACGACGTGCGGGTCTTCACCCGGAGCCTCGACGACGTCACCGACCGGCTGCCCGACGTGGTCGCCGCGGTGCGGTCGCTGCCCGCCGACGGGCTGATCCTGGACGGCGAGGCACTCACCCTCACCGAGGACGGCCGGCCGCGACCGTTCCAGGAGACCGCGTCGCGGACCGCGTCGACCGACGGGACCGGCAACGGCCCGGTGGTCCCGTTCTTCTTCGACCTCCTCGCCGCCGAGGGCGAGTCCTTCCTGGAGGCGCCGGGCGCGGACCGCTGGGACGCGCTCGACCGGATCGTGCCGCCGGCGATGCGGACCGCCCGGCTGGTCACCAGCGACCCGGCGGAGGCGACGGCCTTCTTCGAGGCCCGCGTCGCCGACGGCCAGGAGGGTGTCATCCTCAAGCGCGGCGACGCCCCGTACGACGCCGGCCGGCGCGGCGCGGCCTGGGTGAAGGTGAAGCCGCGGCACACCCTCGACCTGGTCGTTCTCGCCGTCGAGCACGGCAGCGGCCGCCGCCGCGGCTGGCTCTCCAACATCCACCTCGGCGCCCGGGACCCGGGGGCGAACGACGGCGAGGGCGGCTTCGTGATGCTCGGCAAGACCTTCAAGGGCATGACCGACGAGATGCTCGTCTGGCAGACCGAGCGGTTCCGCGAGCTCCAGACCGAGGACGACGGCTGGGTGGTGACCGTCCGCCCGGAGCAGGTCGTGGAGGTCGCCTTCGACGGCCTGCAGCGGTCGACCCGCTACCCCGGCGGCGTCGCGCTCCGGTTCGCGCGGGTCCTGCGCTACCGCGACGACAAGTCGGCCGCCGAGGCCGACACGATCGAGACCGTGCGCGCGCTCAGCCGCTGATCAGTGCCTGGGCCTCGCTCGCCCCGAGATTCGCGAGCGAGGCTCCGGCGTACCGGTCGTCCCGGGTGACCTCGCGGCCGATCCAGGCCGGGAGGTCGAGCGGGGCGGCGAGGTCCTCGACCTCGACCTCGGCGAGCACGAGGCCGGCGAGCCTTCCCTCGAACACGTCGACCGCGAACGTGGCGGTGCCGTGGGTGACGATGCTGCGGGTCTTGCGCAGGACCGCGGCGGGCAGGCTCGCGAAGACGTCGTACTCGGCCCGGTCGAGGTAGGTGTTGGTGATCGCCGACTCCGCCGGGTCGTGCGCCTGGGTGCGGACCTTCTGGGTCAGCTTGTAGACCGACTGGTCCCAGACCTGGACGTGCCGGAGCCGCAGCCGGGTGCCGTGGAGGTAGCGGTCCTCGATCCGGCGCGGATCGTGCAGGCCCGGCACGTTTCCGGGCAAGGCTCCGACGACGGTGAAGCGGCGTTCCCGCTCCGGCCACGCGTAGCGCCCTTCGCCCGGGCTCCGTCTCCAGTCCGTCCCCACCTGCACGACCCCATCATGCCCGTACGACGCGTTTACGATCCTCCGAATTCTTGGAACTCCCGTGTGACATGTGTGTAAACGCGAGTTGCACTAGAGTCGCACCATGGCCACGCAAAGTCGTCAGTCCGCCGCCGCGGCCCGCCGTCGCGCCCGCGAGCAGGAGATCCTCGCCGCCACCCGCCGCCTCTTCGACGAGAACGGGGTCCGCGACGCCCAGATCGACGACATCGCCAAGGCGGTCGGCATCAACCGCGCGATCATCTACCGGCACTTCAGCGGCAAGGAGGAGCTGTTCGCCCTCGCCGTGGAGGGCTACCTCGAGGAGCTGAAGCAGCGCCTGGAGGAGGCCGCGACCAAGGCGGCCGGCGACGACCCGACCGAACGGCTCCGCGCGGTCGTCGGCGCCTTCGTCGACTACGGCCTGGAGTACCCGGCGTTCGTGGACTGCGCCCAGACGCTGATGCGTCGCCCCGGACCGGAGCTGCTGGAGCAGGTCAGCGAGGGCGCGCTCTTCCGGCTCGGCAGAGCCATCTCCGCCTGCCTGCGCACCCTCACCGACACCCTCGAGGCCGGCGTCGCCAGCGGCGCGTTCAACCTCCAGGACGCGGACAGCGCGCTGGTCGCGAACTACATGTACGCCTCCGGGCTCGGCGCCCTCCAGCTCGCCCGGATCGGCCTCCTCGTCAAGGAGAGCGCCCCCGGCATCCCGACCATCTCGCACGTCTCCGGCGAGCAGGTCCGCGACTACCTCACCACCACCGCGGTCGCCCTCACCAGCCGCTGACCCGGCTCGAGCCCGCGCCATGGACGCGGCGACCCGGCTCGGACCCGCACGATGATGCTGCGGGTCTGAGCCGGGTCGGCGTGGTTCAGCGCTCGAGGATGGCGACGACGCCCTGGCCGCCGGCGGCGCAGACGCTGATCAGCGCCCGGCCGGAGCCCTTCTCGGCGAGCAGCTTCGCGGCGTTGGCGACGATCCGGCCGCCGGTCGCGGCGAACGGGTGACCCGCCGCGAGCGAGGAGCCCTTCACGTTGAGCTTGCTGCGGTCGATCGAGCCCAGCGGCGCGTCCAGGCCCAGGCGCTCCTTGCAGAACACCGGGTCCTCCCACGCCGCGAGCGTGGAGAGCACCTGCGAGGCGAACGCCTCGTGGATCTCGTAGAAGTCGAAGTCCTGCAGGGTCAGGCCGGCCCGGGCGAGCATCCGCGGCACGGCGTACGCCGGCGCCATCAGCAGGCCCTCGCCGCCGTGGACGAAGTCGACCGCGGCGGTCTCGTAGTCGGCGAGGAACGCCAGCGGCTCCAGGCCGTGCTCGGCGGCCCACTCCTCGGAGCCGAGCAGCACCACGGAGGCGCCGTCGGTCAGCGGGGTCGAGTTCGCGGCGGTCATCGTCGCGGCCTCACCCTTGCCGAAGACCGGCTTGAGGGTGGCGAGCTTCTCCAGCTTGGAGTCCGCGCGCAGGTTGGTGTCCCGCTCGATGCCGTTGAACGGCGTGATCAGGTCGTCCTGCCACCCCTCCTCGTACGACGCCGCCAGGTTGTGGTGCGAGTTCACCGCGAGCTCGTCCTGCGCCTCGCGGGCGATCTGCCACTCCAGGGCGGTGAGCGCCTGGTGCTCGCCCATCGACAGGCCCGTGCGGGGCTCGCCGTTCGACGGGATCGCCAGGCTGATGTCGCCGGGGCGGATCGAGGCGAGGATCGCCAGCCGGTCCTTGTTGCTCTTCGCGTTGTTGAGCTTGATCAGCTTCTTGCGGAGCTTCTCGCCGATCGCGATCGGGGCGTCGGAGGTGGTATCGGTGCCACCGCCGATGCCGGAGTCGATCTGCCCGAGGGCGATCTTATTGGCGACGTAGATGATCGCCTGCAGCCCGGTGCCGCAGGCCTGCTGGAGGTCGACGGCCGGGGTCTGCGGCGCGAGGCGGGTGTCGAGGACGGCCTCACGGGTGAGGTTGAAGTCGCGGGAGTGCTTGAGGACGGCACCGGCGGCGACCTCGCCGAGGACCTCGCCCTCGAGGCCGAAGCGGGCGACGAGCCCGTCGAGGGCCGCGGTCAGCATCTCCTGGTTGGAGGCGGTGGCGTAGACAGAGTTGGAACGCGCGAACGGAATCCGGTTGCCACCGAGGACGGCGACGCGGCGGGTGTTGGCCTGCATGAGGGATCTCTCCTGATCTGCGAACGGTTCTAACAATACTGACAGGTAACATCGGTGGAGGAAACCGAGTGAGGGGCACGTCACGATTCTTGGACACTGAGTTACACATGAAGTTACATTTCTTGACGCGCTGTGTCTCCTCCTCCCCAGCCATCACGACCAGCCTCCCGTTCCCGACCAAGGAAGACCGATGACCGACCGCTACCAGTCCTTCACCTCCAGCCCCGTCGGACAGCTCTTCGTCAAGAACCTCGGCCTGCCGAACCCGGTCGAGCTCGACCGGTACACGCCCGGCACCCCGCTGGTCGACGGCACCGTGGTCGTCGGCGGCGCCGGCCGCCTGGTCGACGGCGTCGTCGCGTCCCTCGACGGCCTCGGCATCGCCTCGACCCGCGAGCCGGCCGAGGGTGCGAAGTTCAAGGGCATCGTCTTCGACGCCACCGGCATCGGCTCCCCCGAGGAGCTGATCGCGCTGCAGAAGTTCTTCACGCCGCTGATGCGGAGCCTGCTCCCCTGCACCCACGTGCTCGTGCTCGGCACCAACCCGACCCAGACCGCCACCTCCGACGAGCGGATCGCCCAGCGCGCGCTCGAGGGCTTCACCCGTTCGCTCGGCAAGGAGATCGGCAAGGGCAGCACCGTCAACCTGGCGTACGTCGCCCCCGGTGCGGAGTCCACGCTCGACTCGACGCTGGCCTTCTTCCTCTCCCCCAAGTCGGCCTACGTCTCCGGCCAGGTCGCCCGCCTCGGCGCCACCGGCACCAAGAAGGCCGGCAAGGTCACCGACGTCGAGAAGCCGCTGGCCGGCAAGGTCGCCATCGTGACCGGTGCCTCGCGCGGTATCGGCGAGCAGATCGCCCGGGTGCTGCACCGCGACGGCGCGACCGTCCTCGGCATCGACGTCCCGCAGGCCGCGAGCGAGCTCCTCACCCTGATGAACGAGCTCGACGGCGACCATCTGACCCTCGACATCACCGGCAAGGACGCCCCGCAACGGATCGCCCACCACGTCAAGGAGAAGTTCGGCGCCGTCGACATCGTCGTGCACAACGCCGGCATCACCCGCGACAAGAAGCTCGCGAACATGGCCGAGGACCGGTGGAGCTCGGTGATCGCGGTCAACCTCACCGCCCCGGAGCGGATCAGCCGCGAGCTGCTCGACCAGGGCCTGATCAACAAGAACGGCCGGATCATCGGCGTCTCCTCGATCGCCGGCATCGCGGGCAACGTCGGGCAGACCAACTACGCGGCCTCCAAGGCCGGCGTGATCGGCATGGTCGACGCGCTGGCCGGCGAGCTGAAGAACGACATCACCATCAACGCCGTCGCGCCGGGCTTCATCATCACCCAGATGACCGCGGCCGTGCCGTTCGCGACCCGCGAGGTCGGCCAGCGGATGAACGCGATGAGCCAGGGCGGCCTGCCGGTCGACGTGGCCGAGGCGATCTCCTGGTACGCCAGCCCGGGTTCGTCGGCCGTCAACGGCAACGTCGTCCGGGTCTGCGGCCAGATGATGCTGGGCGCCTGAGGTGAGCAAAGGCACCGAGACCGAGCGGATCGTCGAGGGCGGCGGCTCGCCGCTGCCGACCATGCTGAAGGCGGCCCTCCCGGTCGTCCCCGGCGTCAACCTGGTCCCGGGCGTCGCGAAGAAGGGCGGGGACCTCCCGGACCTGCGGCTGACCCGCAAGGACGTCGCGATCGACCCCGAGCACCTCGCCTCCTACCGCGAGGTGTGCGGGTTCGGCCCCGGCCAGACGCTGCCGCTCACCTACCCGCACATGCTGGCCTTCCGGCTGCACATGGGGATCATGACCGACGCGTCCTTCCCGTACGCCGCCATCGGCAGCGTGCACCTGCGCAACTCGATGACCCAGCACCGGGCGATCGCGCCGACCGAACGGCTCGACGTCAGCGCGACCGCGACCAACAAGCGCGGCCACAGCAAGGGCACGATCTTCGACTTCGTCACCACGATCACGCCTGCCGGCGAGGACGACGTCATCTGGGAGTCGGTCTCGACCTACCTGCGCCCCGGCAAGGGCGACAAGGACGCGAAGCCGGAGGGGACGCCGTTCGAGGTGATCCCGGGCAACGGCACCGAGTGGAAGCTCGGCGCCGACCTCGGTCGCCGCTTCGCCGCGGTGTCGGGGGACTACAACCCGATCCACCTCTACGGGCTGACCGCGAAGGCGTTCGGCTTCCCGAGCCAGATCGCCCACGGCATCTGGACCAAGGCGCGCTGCGTGGCGGCGATGGAGAGCCGGATCCCGGACAGCGCATGCGTCGAGGTCGAGTTCCGCAAGCCGGTCCTGCTGCCGGCCAAGGTGGCCTTCGGGTCCCGGATCGTCGACGACGGCCCGAACCAGGGCCTGGACTTCTCGCTCACCAACCCGAAGAACGGCAAGCCGCACCTGGTCGGCCGGGTGCGCTGACCCCTGCTCGACCGCCTGCCGGGCCGGCTGCCCCCTCGGGTCAGCCGGCCGGCGGGTGGTACCGGATCAGGCCCTCCTGGGCGACGCTCGCCACCAGGGTCCCGTCCTGGGTGAAGATCCGCGCGATCGCCAGGCCGCGACCGCCCGAGGCGGCCGGGCTGTGCTGGTCGTAGAGCCACCACTCGTCGGCCCGGAACGGCCGGTGGAACCAGATGGTGTGGTCCAGCGAGGCGGCCTGCATCCCGGGCGACTCGATGAACACCTGGTGCGGCACCAGGGTCGCGCCGAGGAGGGTCATGTCGCTGGCGTAGGTGAACGCCGCGGTGTGGAAGAGCGGGTCGTCGGGCAGGTCGCCGTTGACCCGGATCCAGAGCCGTGACTGCGCCGGCACGGCCGGGTCGGCGAGCTCGCCACCCGGACGGGAGTTGCCGGCGAACCTGACCTCCAGAGCGCCCCACTCCTGCTGGAAGAGGTTCTCCACCCCGGCGAACCGGGTGTTGAAGATCTCGACCAGGTCCATGCAGTCCTCCGGTGCCGGCACCTCGGGCATCACCTCCTGGTGCTCGAGGCCCTCCTCGGGCACCTGGAAGTTCGCGGTCATCACGAAGATCGGCCGGCCGTGCTGGCGGGCGAGCACCCGCCGGGTCGCGAACGAGCGGCCGTCGCGGACCGCCTCGACGTCGTACACGATCGGGACCGCGGTGTCGCCGGGGCGCAGGAAGTAGGAGTGCAGCGAGTGCACCACGTACTCGGGCTTCACGGTCCGGGTCGCCGCGACCAGCGCGTGCGCGGCCACCTGGCCCCCGAAGACGCGCTGCATCACCGTGTCCGGCTGCCGGCCCCGGAACAGGTTGTCCTCGATCGCCTCGAGGTCGAGCAGCTCCAGGAACTCGGTCAGGTCGCGGGGCATCAGTCCTCGCCCTCGGTCGGGTCCAGCCCGGCGAGGAACTGCTCGAACTGCGCGCCGAGCTCGTCCCCGGTCGGCAGGTCGCCGGTCTCGAGGGCGCGGCCGTCGGCGTCGTCGAGGAGGTTCGTGCCGGCCCGGTGGAACGCGTCGTACTGCTGCTCCAGGCCCTCGACGACGGCCCGGACCTCGTCGGAGTCGTCGACCTGCGCCGCGATCTCGGCCCGCCGCTCGTCGGCCGCCCGGTCGAGCACCGAGGTGTCCCAGACCAACCCGGTCAGCGTGCCGACCTGCTGCAGCATCGCCGAGGACGCCTCCGGGTAGCCGTACTGGGCGACGTAGTGCGGGATGTGGGCGACGAAGCCGGTGGCGTCGTGGCCCCACTCCCCGAGCCGCAGCTCCAGCAGCGCCTGCGCGCTCGACGGGATCCGGATCTCGCCCTGCCAGACGTTGTCGTGCAGCAGCAGCCGCTTGGAGGTCGCGTGGTTGGTGAGCTGCACCGGGCGGCTGTGCGGCACCGCCATCGGTACCGAGCCGAGCGAGACCGTCAACCGGACCTCGAAGTGCTCGACGACCTTGCGGACCGCGTCGGCGAAGCCCTCCCAGCGGGTGTCGGGCTCCGGGCCGGCCAGCAGCAGGAACGGGGTGCCGCGGTCGTCGTGCAGCAGCCGTACGACGAGCCGCGGGGCCTCGTAGTCGCCGTAGTGGTCCTCCAGGAACGTCATCGGGGGTCGCCGCGCGCGGTAGTCGTAGAACTCGTCGACCTCGAAGCTCGCGACGACGCTGCTCGCCCGGTCCTCCTGCAGGTGCGCCACCGCCAGGGCCGAGGCGTTGCCGGCGTCGAGGAACCCGTCCAGCGCCACGACCATCACCGGTCCGTCGGAGAGCCCCTCGAGCTCGGGGACGTCGTCGACGATGTGCACGAATCGTGCCTGGGTCACTGCTCGCTCCTCCGGGTCTGAGGTGGTGCTCCCACCCTAGGGTGCGCAACGCCGGGGTGGCGCCTGATATGCCCGGCGATCCGGGTGGCCCGGATCACCCGTAGATGTTCACGATCCGGTGCGCCGCGCGGCGCGCGAGCTCGTGGCTGTCCATCCCGATCACCCGCTGGAGGACGGCGTCCTGGCCGTCGTCCAGGGTGCCCTCGCCGGAGTTGTGCAGCGCGTCCATCAGCTCCCAGAGGCGCGGCTCCCCCTGGGTGGCGGCGATGTAGTCGCAGGCCATCCAGGCGAGCGCGTAGTTCCAGGCCTGGTCCTGGCCGTTGAAGCCCGCCGACGCCGGCATGTGGTCGACGAAGCCGCGCGCCCGGCTGGCCGCGACGGTCGCGATCCGGCGCTCGTCCTCGGGGACGTCGCGGACGCCCATGTACTCGGAGATCCCCTCGGCGATCCAGATCGGCGCGCCGTCGTCGCGCGGGCCGACGGCCACGTGCGTCAGCTCGTGCCGGGTGATCCGGTCCAGGAACGACTGACCCGCCCGCAGCGAGCTCGGCAGCAGCGTGAACCGGACGCCGGCCACCGCCTCGCGGCCGAGCACCGCGTAGATCGGGAACGTCATCGCGCCGAGGTGGTTGATGTTGCCGCCCGGCACGCCCTCGTAGCTGTTGAGCACCTTCCGCTTGGCGAAGACGTAGACGACGACCCGCCCGCTCCAGGTCCACGGCACCCCGTCCTGGACGTCGCGGATCCCGCGGCGCAGCGTCTTGTCGACCGTGCCCGCGCGCGACCAGGTGTCGTCGTCGTACAGCTGCAGGGTGCCGGCGTCGGTGCGCACGTGGATCCGGACGAGGTCCCACGGCGCCGGGTTGTAGCCGGGGAATTGCCGGCCGCGCGCGGTCAGGTCCGAGACGACGACCGGCTTCCCACCGCGCCGCGCGATCGCGAAGCCGGTCACCCGGATCACCGGCTCGATGTCGAACCCGTCGAGCTGGGTGACGACGCGGACCTGCGGGAGCAGCACGTGGTCGCCCCAGGCGTCGTCCCGCAGCGCGACCGGCCACTGCGCCTTCAGGACCCGGTAGCGCAGGACGGCGAGCGGCAGCCGCTGCATGTTCGCGAAGTAGCGGCGCTGCCGGCGGACCAGCGCGGCGTCGCCGGTGTCCAGCCCGGCGAGGAACGCGTCCAGGTCGTGGTCGCGGATCGCGCGCGCCCGAGCGCCGAGCAGCCGCTGCGCCTCGGCCATCGTGACCGCGCGACCCTGCCCGGCGTCGCTGCTCCCACCGGTGTCCCGGTCGTCGGAGCAGCCGACCAGCAGGGACCCGCACAGCGCGAGCACGACGAGGAGCACGGCGCCGGCGCCGTGACGGGACGAACGCATCGACCCTGCCTAGTCGATGTCCACCAGCGAGTGGCCCGAGTCCAGCGCGGTGACGTCCTCGACGATACGGCGCGCGAGCGCCTGCGCGGTCAGCCCGATCCGGTCCAGGATCGCGTCCCGCTTCGCGTGGCCGAGGAACTCCTGCGGGATCCCGTGCAGCCGGAACGGGGTCGTCACGCCCTCGTCGGTCAGCAGCTGGAGCAGGTTGGCGCCGAAACCGCCGACCCGGCCGTTGTCCTCGACGCTGACCACGAGACGGTGCGCGGACGCCGCGGCCACCAGCGCCGGGTCGATCGGCTTGACCCAGCGGGGGTCGACGACGGTGACGCCGATTCCCTGGTCGCTGAGCCGGGCGGCCACCTCGACCGCGGTGCCGGCCATCGAGCCGGCCGCGACGAGGAGGACGTCCTTCGCGCCCTGGCGGACCAGGACGTCGCAGCCGCCGAGGCGGTCGACGGCGGGGATGTCGTCTGCGGGCGGTGCGCCCTTCGGGAGCCGCACGATCGTCGGGGCGTCGTCGACGGCGACGGCCTCGCGGAGCAGCTCCCGGACCCGGGCGCCGTCGCGCGGCGCCGCCAGCCGGAGGCCGGGGACGACCTGGAAGATCGACATGTCCCACATGCCGTTGTGGCTGGCGCCGTCGTCGCCGGTCACGCCGGCCCGGTCGATCACGAAGGTGACGCCGAGCTTGTGCAGCGCGACGTCCATGAGGACCTGGTCGAAGGCGCGGTTGAGGAAGGTGGCGTAGATCGCGACCACCGGGTGCAGTCCGCCCATCGCGAGGCCGGCGGCGCTGGTCACCGCGTGCTGCTCGGCGATCCCGACGTCGAAGGTGCGCTCGGGGAACCGGGCCGCGAAGCGGTCCAGGCCCACCGGGTAGAGCATCGCCGCGGTGATCGCCACCACGTCGCTGCGCTCCTCGCCGATCGTGACGATCTCGTCGGTGAAGAAGTCGGTCCAGATCCGGCCCTTGGGCCTCGCCTCCCCGGTCTCGGGGTCCATCGGCCCGACCTGGTGCATCTGGTCGGCCTCGTGGTTCTCGGCCGGGTCGTACCCGAAGCCCTTCTGGGTGATCACGTGCACGATCACCGGGCCGCCGAAGCGCTTGGCCTGGGTGAGCGCGTGCTCGACCGCGACCCGGTCGTGGCCGTCGATCGGGCCGACGTACTTCAGCCCGAGGTCCTCGAAGAGGCCCTGCGGGGCGAGCGCGTCCTTCATGCCCTTCTTCATCGCGTGCAGGGCGTCGTACACGGCCGGGCCGACGCCGCGGACGCCGTTGAGCCGCCGCTTCACCTGGTCCAGGACCTGCTCGTAGCGCGGGTTCGTGCGCAGCGCGGTCAGCGCGCTGGCCAGGCCGCCGACGGTCGGCATGTAGGAGCGGCCGTTGTCGTTGACGACCATCACCAGCGACCGGTCCTTGCCGATCGCGATGTTGTTGAGCGCCTCCCACGACATGCCGCCGGTGAGTGCGCCGTCGCCGACGACCGCGACCACGTGCCGGTCCTCGCCGCGGATCGCGTACGCCTTCGCCAGGCCGTCGGCGTAGGAGAGGGCGGTGGACGCGTGCGAGTTCTCGACGAGGTCGTGCTCGGACTCCGCCTGGCTCGGGTAGCCCGAGAGCCCGCCCTCGGTGCGCAGCGTGTCGAACTGGTTCGCGCGGCCGGTGAGCATCTTGTGCACGTAGGCCTGGTGGCCGGTGTCGAAGACGATCTTGTCGCGCGGCGAGTCGAAGACCCGGTGGATGGCCATGGTCAGCTCCACGACGCCCAGGTTGGGGCCGAGGTGGCCACCGCGCGGGGCGCAGGTGCGGACCAGCTCGTCACGGATCTCCGCGGCGAGCTCGGTGAGCTGAGCGTCATCGAGCCGGTGCAGGTCCTGCGGCCCGGTGATCGACTCCAGATGGCCCATGCCGCGGGTCCTCCGATCTGATCTGGGGTGGTGGTTCTCGAACAACGGAGTCTAGTCGGCGGGTACCTGGATCGCGGCAACCGCCGGTTCCTCGAGGCTGCCCAGCCAGAGGACGCCGTCGTGCTCACGCAGCCCGGTCACCATGTGGAACCGGGTCGCGTCCGCACCGAGGTCGTGGACCAGGGTGCCGTCCGGGGCGAAGGCGAGCGCGCGGACCACGCGTGTCTCCCGCGCCTGGAACCGCTGCGGCAGGCTCGACAGCAGCACCCGCAGCGGGCGCGGCAGCCGCAGCACCCGCTCCGCGACCGCGTCGGTGGTCGAGGGGATGCTCACCCAGATCAGCCCGTCGGAGCCGAGCGCGATGTTGTCCGGGTAGCCGGGCAGGTCCGAGCAGAACAGGTCGCGCTCGCCCGCCCGCTCCCCCGTCAGCCAGATCCGTACGACGCTGCGCCCGACGGTCTCGGCGACGGCGACGAACGACTCGTCGGGGGCGAGCGCGACCCCGTTGGCGAACGCCAGCCCGTCGAGCACGACCTCGAGCGCGCCGGACGGGTCGCGCCGCACCAGCCGGCCGGTGCGGGTGTTGCGGACGAAGTCCTTGCGCCACTCCTCGATGCCGTGGACGGTCGAGGAGTCGGAGAACCAGATCGTGCCGTCCGCGGCGACGGCGGCGTTGTTGCAGAAGACCAGCGGCGTCCCGCCGACCTCGTCGACCAGGGTCTCCAGCTCGCCGTCCGCCGGGTCGAGGGCCAGCAGGCCGTGGTGGGCGTCGGCCACCAGCAGGCGCCCGTCCGGCAGCAGCTCCAGCCCCAGCGGCCGGCCGCCCGTGCTGCCGACCGTCCGGACGCTCCCGGTGGCCGGGTCGAGCGCGTGCACGTCCCCACCGACGGTCCCGGTGTAGACGGTGCCGTCGCGCCCGATGACGACGTCCTCGGTGCCGTGCCCGGGGACCGGGTGCAGGGTCAGCGGCCGGACGGTCGTGCTCACAGGGTCGCTCACAGGGTCGCTCACAGGGCCGCTCACAGGGCTCCCTGCAGCGTGCGGAAGAGGTCGGAGGTCAGGAAGTCCGGCAGGAAGTACCGCGACGAGCCGGCCAGGTCGAGGTCGAGGATCCGGTCGGGGTCGACGAAGACGATCTGCCGGCCCTCGCCCACGACGATGTCGTCGTCGGTGAGGTCCACGCGGGCGGCGTACACGTGGTAGCGGCCGCGGTGGCCGTCCGGGTAGGTGTACTCGTCGTCGCGCCAGAGCGCGAGCGTGCCGGGCGGCAGGTCGACGCCGGTCTCCTCGGCCACCTCGCGGTACACGGCGGTCTCGAAGTCCTCGTCGTCCTCGACGTGGCCCCCGACCATCCCCCACTGGTTCGCGGCCCGCGGCGCGTTCTCGTCGCGCTCCTGGAGCAGCACCCAGCCGCGCTCGTCGACGAGCAGCACCACCGCGAGTCTGGCCATGGGGCGCACTCTTCCAGATCGCGCGCGCGGACCTGCGCGACGCTACGACATCTGCGAGACGTACCGCCGGCCGCGGAGCGCCTCCTCCACCAGACCGACCGCCCGTCGTACGCCGAGGAGCCGGGCCTTCTCGCACTCCCACACCTGGACCGCCGCCGCCACCTCGCCGGCGTCGGCGACGTCGCGCAGGATCCCGCGGCCCTCGCTCAGGCCGCGGTCGACAGCAGCCTGGGACGCCTCGACGTGGAGGACGCCGAACCGGGCGAGCACGACCGGGTGCCGTCGCAGGCCCGGGTAACCGCGGTACTCCGGCGGGCAGATGTCGAGGAGCCAGTTGACCGCGGTCCGCTCCCAGTCGGCCGAGCCGGGCGGCCGGACCTCGGCCGGCCATCCGGGAGGCGCCACCGGTGCGGCACCGGGGCGCGCGGTGCGGGGAACTGCTCCGGGTTCGCGACGTGGGGTGAACACCTGTCCATCATCGCACGAAT
The DNA here is from genome assembly GCF_052114005.1 of Marmoricola sp. RAF53. Classification (NCBI taxonomy): domain Bacteria; kingdom Bacillati; phylum Actinomycetota; class Actinomycetes; order Propionibacteriales; family Nocardioidaceae; genus Marmoricola; species Marmoricola sp. RAF53. The sequence goes on from NZ_JBFRDX010000012.1 coordinate 76,952, forward strand.
TCGAACAGGTGTTCGAGGTTCAGATCGAACCGGCGGGCATCGCCTCGCCGACGCGGACCGAGACCTCCGAGGCGGCGACCCCCAGGAGGAGGGCGGCGACCGGCCAGCCGATCCCGGAGAGCCGGATCCCGAGCAGCGCGTCCACCGACACGTCGTCCGGCTGCTCCTGCGCCAGGGCGAGCAGTGCGGCGATCAGGACGAGGTTGTACTCGTAGCCGCCCTCGGTCACCCAGGGCCCGCGATGCGCGTGCACCTTGCGGATCGCGGTGACCATCGTGCCGATGAGCGCCGCACTCGGCAGCGGCGTGGCCAGCCCGAGCGCGAGCAGGGCTCCGCCTCCGGTCTCGGTGACGCCGGCCAGCACCGCGTTGCGGCGGGGCGGGTTCATGTCGAGCTGCTCCATCATCCCGGCGGTGCCCTCGATCCCGCCGCCACCGAACCAGCCGAACAGCTTCTGGGTGCCGTGACCGACGAACAGACCACCGATGAGGACCCGGGCCGCCAACCTGCCGATGTTCATGCCAGAGCCGTTACCCGGCGCCGGACGGGCCAAACGACGGGTCGCCGCGAGAACGGGTTCCAGACAATCCGGACGAGGTCATTTCTGGATCTTCGGGTGCGAATGGGACACGAAAGTGGACCAGTTGGTACCGAAAACTGGACCAGTCCAATTCGTCCCGTCAGGAACGCGCAACAGCCCCGTTTCTCTGCCGAAGAGCAACGCACGAACCCAACTCACTCAGCACCCAGGCGAAGAGGGAACCACGATGGACCGCAACCTCACCACCATCTGCACGACTGCCGTGCAGATCGCGACCGTCAACGCCGAAGAGGACCACGCGCTCTCCGCGGAGTTCTCCTACGACCCGACCGACCCGTGGGCGGTCACCATGGCGCTCGAGACGCCGTCCGGCCAGGTCCGGTGGACCTTCGCCCGCGACCTCCTCGTCGAAGGTCAGTACGAGCCCGCCGGTGACGGCGACGTGCACGTCTGGCCGTGCCTCAGCCCGAGCGGCGAGGCCGTCGTCATCGTCGAGCTCGACTCCCCGGCCGGCGAGACGCTGCTGCAGTTCCCGACCCGCGCCGTCCAGGACTTCGTCTACGCGTCGCTCGACCAGGTGCCCGCCGGCGCCGAGCAGGTCGACGTCGACGAGTGGCTGAACCAGCTGCTGGACGACGGGGCCGTCTGACTTTCTTTCCTGTCGGAGGAGCGACGAAGCGCCGAGCGAACCTGGGAGGGGCTCGGCGCTTCGTCGTACCCGGGGCCGTTCCCCCGGTCAGTCCGTCAGTCAGTCAGTCAGTCAGGTGCGCCTCGACCCGCTCCACCTTCGCGGTGAGCTGGCCGCTGTCGAAGCCCCGGCGCAGGTCGGCCTTGAGCACCAACCCGACCCGGGGCGAGGACTCGGCGACCTTGAGGACGGCCGCCTTCACCACCGCCATCACCTCGTCCCACTCCCCCTCGATGTTGGTGAACATGGAGTTGGTCTCGTTCGGCAGCCCGGAGTCCCGGATCACCTTCACGGCATCGGCGACCGCAGCACTGACGCTGCCGTCCTCGTCCGCGGCTCCCGAGGGACTGATGCTGATGGCGACGATCATGGGCCCACGCTAGCGAGGGGCGGTACGGCGCGCGGAATCCCCTCTCCCCTTGGGAAACCGGCAATCCAGCCCAATGCATCGGGCTGGAAGCGACAGCAACGGGTCGGAAGCCCGGCTCACGTACGCCGCAGTCGGTCCGATGATCAGCCGACCGGCGTCGCTTCCGCGCCCAGTCCCGGCACCACCCCGCGAAGCCGCTGCAGCGCGTCGCGGTGCTGCGACTTCACGGTACCGGCGCTGATGCCGAGGACCCGCGCGGTCTCGGTCTCGGTGAGGTCCTCGTAGTAGCGCAGCACGATCACCGCACGCTGGCGCGGCGCGAGCAGAGCAAGGGCAGCGGCCAGGCTGAGGTCGCGGTCACGGTCCCGGGACGGTACGGCGGACTCGGGCACGTCGGCGCTGAGCCGTTCCCGTCCGCGGTGCTTGCGCCAGCCGGAGATGTGGTCGTTCACCATCACCTTCCGCAGCCACGGCTCCGGGTGGTCCCCGATCCGCCGCCAGTGCCCGACCGCCTTGATCAGCGCCACCTGCACCAGGTCCTCGGCCGCGTGCTCGTCCCCGCACAACAGGTACGCCGTCCGCACGAGCGCGTGGCGCCGGGCGGTGACGTACTCGGTGAAGGACGCCTCGAGGTCAGCCCTGCGCACGGCGCCTCCGTCGGACGAGGAGCCAGGCAGCGACCGAAGCGCCGGCCAAGCCGGAGACGATGACCAGCTCGGTGCCGAACGACTCGAGCAGACCGGGAGGCTTGCGGCCGGCGACGAGCGGTTCGGCGAGGAGCGAGCGGGCCACCTGCAGGTCGACGTCGACCAGGTCGTCGTCGACCTGGCCCACGCGCTCAGCGCGCCCCGAGTCGACGTCGACGACATAGAGCGCGCGGTCCGACGCGTCCACGCCGTCGAGCTCGGCCTGCACCTGTCCGTCGCGCGTCTCGCCCGGCCAGGCCGTGACGAGCACGGTGTGGTCCGACAGCCATCCGAGGAACTGTGCCGACGTGAGCTCGCTGACGCGGTGCAACGACGTCGGTCCGGTGCGCAGCCGACCGACCTGGACATTCCCGTCGTTCCTGTTCGTGGTCGTCCCGGTCGTGGCGATCCTTCCGGCGCGCACCCCGAACGCACCGATCCAGGCGCCGGGAACGTTGAACGTGCGACCGGTCGGCACCGCGTCGTCACCGACCTCGACGAGGTTGGGCCCGTCCTCGCTGTCGGCGAACCGCAGGGAGGTCCTTCCCGGCTCCAGCGGCCCGTACGCCGCCGACGAGATGTCTGCGCCCGGGAGCCGCGTCGGCTCGGCTGGGCCTGGAACCCAGCGGTACACCTGGTCGTCGTTCGAGGTGTTGCTGCCGACGTACTTGCCGAAGCCGAACACCAGCGAATCGTCACCGAGCCAAGCGAGGCCCCCGATGCCGCCGCTGTCCACGTCGAGTCCGTAGGTGCTGGGGACCATGTGTCGGACCAGGGTGCCGTCCCGGGTGTCGTACACGCCGATGCCGGTCGCCGGGCGATCAGGAACAGGACCACCCACGTTGACCCCGTCACCGGGCCCGAAGTCGTCCTTCTCAGTCGGACCGGTGACCCAGTACGCGATCCGGGTCCCGCCCGGCGAGAGCTTCATGTCGCTGTCCGCCGCGATGTGCGGCAGGTCGAGGTAGCGGTAGGCGCCGGTCGTTGCCGAGATTCCGAACCAGTCGCCGCGGCCGTCGGAGTCTCCCTCGTCACGCGCGATGACGGCCAGGGGACCTGGCGGACCCGCATCGGACACGCCGGCGATCCAGCCGCCAGGTTGATACACGTTCCTCGGGATCGCAGCCCGGTGCACCTCCCCCGCCGGCATCACCACGACCGGCTCGGAGCGCACCCAGGCGAGCGACCCGACCAGCACCGCGACCACCGCGACGACCGCGGCCCCCGYGACCCGGCGGCGGCGTACGCGGGCACGCCCGGCGTGCCAGAGGCTCGCCGGGTCGACCGGGGTCGGTGCCGCGTCGCGCGCGAGCTCGCGCAGCGCGGTGCTGAGTTCGTCCATCGTCCTTCTCCTGCGTTCCGGAAAGCCTTCGGCCCTGCCCGTGACACGCACGGGCAGGGCCGGAAGGTGGGGTCCGGGCCGGAACTTCTTCGGCAGCCGGGATCAGCCGTTGAGCAGGTTCCGCAGGACGTACTGCATGATGCCGCCGTTGCGGTAGTAGTTCGCCTCGCCGGGGGTGTCGATGCGGACGACGGCGTCGAACTCGACGCTCTGCCCGTTCTCCCCGGCTGCCTTCACCTTCACCGTGCGCGGGGTACGACCCTCGTTGAGCTCGGCGATCCCGGTGATCGAGAACGTCTCCTCGCCGGTCAGGCCGAGCGACTCCGCGTTCTGGCCGTCGGGGTACTGCAGCGGGACGACGCCCATGCCGATCAGGTTCGAGCGGTGGATGCGCTCGTAGGACTCCGCGATCACGGCCTTCACGCCGAGCAGCGAGGTGCCCTTGGCCGCCCAGTCGCGCGACGAGCCGGAGCCGTACTCCTTGCCGGCGAGCACCACGAGCCGGATGCCCGCGGCGATGTAGTTCTCGCTGGCCTCGAACACCGAGGTGACCTCGCCGCCGGCGGTGAAGTCGCGCGTGACGCCGCCCTCGGTGCCGGGAGCCAGCTGGTTGCGCAGCCGGATGTTGGCGAAGGTGCCGCGGATCATCACCTCGTGGTTGCCCCGGCGCGAGCCGTAGGAGTTGAAGTCCCGGTGCTCGACGCCGTGCTCGGTGAGGTAGCGGCCGGCGGGGCTGTCCTTCTTGATCGCACCGGCCGGGCTGATGTGGTCGGTGGTGACCGAGTCGCCCAGCTTCAGCAGCACCCGGGCGCCGTCGATGTCGCTGACCGGGAGCGGCTCGTCGGGCATGCCGTCGAAGTACGGCGCCTTGCGGACGTACGTCGAGCTCGGGTCCCAGTCGAAGACGGCGCCGTCGGGCGTCGGCAGCGAGCGCCAGCGGTCGTCACCGGCGAAGACGTCGGCGTAGGAGTCGCCGAACATCTCCGAGTTGATCGCGCCGGCGATGGTCTCCTCGACCTCGCTCGGGCTCGGCCAGATGTCCTTGAGGAAGACGTCGTTGCCGTCGGTGTCCTGGCCCAGCGCGTCGTTGAACAGGTCGACCTTCATCGAGCCGGCGAGCGCGTACGCGACGACCAGCGGCGGCGAGGCCAGGTAGTTCATCTTGATGTCCGGGCTGATCCGGCCCTCGAAGTTGCGGTTGCCCGAGAGCACCGAGACGACGGCGAGGTCGTTCTCGTTGATCGCGGCCGAGACCTCGGGGATGAGCGGGCCGGAGTTGCCGATGCAGGTGACGCAGCCGTAGCCGACGAGGTTGAAGCCGAGCTTGTCCAGGTACGGCGTCAGGCCGGCCTTCTCGTAGTAGTCGCTGACGACCTTGGAACCCGGCGCGAGCGTGGTCTTGACCCATGGCTTGCGGGTCAGGCCCTTCTCGACGGCCTTCTTGGCCAGCAGGGCGGCGCCGATCATCACCGACGGGTTCGAGGTGTTGGTGCAGGAGGTGATCGAGGCGATCGTCACCGCGCCGTTCTCGAGCTCGAAGGAGGTGCCGTCGGCCAGGGTCACCGGGATCTTGGCGTCGGGGTTCGAGGTGTAGCCCGGCAGCTCGCCGGCGAAGGCCGACGCGGCGCGGGAGAGCTCGACACGGTCCTGCGGTCGCTTCGGGCCGGCGAGGCTCGGGACGACGGTGGCGAGGTCGAGCTCGAGCTTCTCGGAGTAGCGCGGCTCGGCCGACGGGTCGTGCCAGAGGCCCTGCACCTTGGCGTAGGTCTCCACCAGCGCGAGCTGCTCCTCGGAGCGGCCGGTCAGCTTGAGGTACTTGATGGTCTCCTCGTCGATCGGGAAGACCGCGATCGTGGAGCCGAACTCCGGGCTCATGTTGCCGATGGTGGCGCGGTTGGCCAGCGGCAGCGCCGAGACGCCCGGGCCGTAGAACTCGACGAACTTGCCGACGACGCCGTGCTTGCGGACCATCTCGGTGATGGTGAGCACGAGGTCGGTGGCGGTGGTGCCCTCGGGCAGGTCGCCGCTGAGCTTGAAGCCGACGACGCGCGGGATCAGCATCGAGACCGGCTGACCGAGCATCGCGGCCTCGGCCTCGATACCGCCGACTCCCCAGCCGACGACGCCGATGCCGTTGACCATGGTGGTGTGCGAGTCGGTGCCGACGCAGGTGTCGGGGTAGGCCTGCAGGACGCCGTCGACCTCACGGGTGAAGATCGTGCGGGCGAGGTGCTCGATGTTCACCTGGTGCACGATGCCGGTGCCCGGCGGGACGACCTTGAAGTCGTCGAAGGCGCCCTGGCCCCAGCGCAGGAACTGGTAGCGCTCGCGGTTGCGCTCGTACTCGATCTCGACGTTGCGCTCGAAGGCCTCGGGGGTGCCGAAGACGTCGGCCATCACGGAGTGGTCGATGACCATTTCGGCCGGGGCGAGCGGGTTGATCTTGGTGGCGTCGCCGCCGAGCTCGGCCATCGCCTCGCGCATGGTGGCGAGGTCGACGATGCAGGGCACGCCGGTGAAGTCCTGCATGATCACGCGGGCCGGCGTGTACTGGATCTCGCGGTCGGGCTGGGCGTCGGCGTCCCAGGCACCCAGGAAGCGGATGTCGTCGGCGGTGATGTCGGCGCCGTCCTCGGTGCGGAGCAGGTTCTCCAGCAGCACCTTGAGGGAGAACGGGAGCGACGCGACGTCGACACCCTCTCCGGTCACGGCGTTGAGCCGGAAGATCTCGTAGGTCTTGCCCTGCACGTCCAGCGTGCCCTTGGCACCAAAGCTGTCGACGCTCGCCATCGGCGGTCTCCTCGTATATCGAAGCGGTCTCTGCACGCCATCTTGCCCACGCCGGTGAGCAGCGGGAAAGGAAGGCTTGCCTTACTGAACTATCTTGACGTCAAGATAAACGATATCAAACTTTCAGGCCCGGATCCGGCTGACCGCCTCGGCGTGAACGACCGGGTCGGAGGTGAAGGCCTCCCCCGGCGCACCCGGCCCGTAGACGACCAGCTCGCCGAACCCGAGACCCACCGCCCGCTCCGCGGCCTCCGTGTACGCCGCCACGCTCTCGGTCGGCCGCACGGTGCCGTAGCCGAGCAGCAGCGAGCGCCGCAACGACCCCGGATCACGCCCGGCCGCGACGCAGGCGGCGTCGACCCTCGCCACCTGGGCCGCCACCTCCGTCCAGTAGTCCTCCGGCTCCAGCGCGACCGCGGCCGGGCCGCCGTAGGTGTTCCAGGCGTCCGCGTACCGGACGGTCAGGTCGATCGACCGCGGCCCGTGCGCCGCCAGCATCAGCTGTGGCCGCTTCCCGTCCGGCGGGGTCGCGGTGGTCTCCAGCCCGGCGAAGGACCGGGTCGCGCCCTGCCACTCGGTGGCCCCGTCGAAGACGGCGACGTACCCCGCGACGACGTCGGCGAGCCGCTGGTACATCTCCCCCGGGGTCGGCGACTCACCCCGGTCGGCGTCCGCGCACCGGGGCGACCCCGCGCCGAGCCCGAGCACCAGCCGTCCGCCGGCGATGTCGTCGGTGGTCGCCGCCAGCCGGGCCAGCGCCACCGGGGAGTGCAGCGTGGCGGAGGCGACCAGGGTGCCCAGCCCGATCCGCGACGTTGTCGCCGCGGCCGCGGCCAGCACCGAGAACCCGTCGCCCAGCCAGCCGCCCGCGGCCGTCGGGTGGGTCAGGTGGTCGTAGGTGAAGGCGACGTCGTAGCCGATGTCCTCGGCCCAGGCGAAGTCCTGGGCCAGCTCGCTCCACCGCCGGGTCTGCGGGATCACCACGCCGAGTCGGATTCCGGGTGTCATGGGAGTCAGTCTGCCCGCGGACCACGCCGCTGCTCTAGCCTCGTGCGCATGGGCGGCGTGATCCGGTTCGTGCGGCAGACCCCGTGCGCGGTCCTGCTCGCCGCCCAGCTCGGCGCGGTGCTGATCTACCCGTTCCTGGACAACTCCTTCGTGGGCCGCCAGCTCTTCGCGCTCTTCGGCCTGGTCGTGCTGGCGCTGGCGATCGTCGCTGTCCGCGCCACCCCGCTGCTGTCCTGGGTGGCCGGGCTGCTCGCGTTCCCGGCCCTGGTGCTGCTCCTGATCCAGGTGGCCACGGCCGACGAGGACCTGGCGCCCTGGGCGTCCGGGTTCGAGTCCGCGCTGTACTTCTACGCGGCCGCCGCGATGCTGATCTACATGCTCGACGACGAGCACGTGACCACCGACGAGCTCTTCGCGATCGGCGCCGTCTTCACCGTGCTCGCCTGGGCGTTCGCCCACCTGTTCGTCGTGGTCCAGGCACTGGATCCGGGTGCGTTCACGGCCGCGGTGAACCCGACCGCGGACCGCACCTGGATCGAGGTGCTCTTCCTCTCCTTCACCACGCTGTCGAGCACCGGGCTCTCCGACGTCGTGCCGATCACCGCCCACGCCCGCAGCGTGGTGATGATCGAGCAGGTCGCCGGGTTGTTCTACATCGCGATGGTGGTGACCCGCCTGGTGGCCCTGAACTCCTCGCGCAGGGGACGCGACCCGACCTAGTCCCGGGTCAGCAGCGCCACGCACTCCACGTGGTGCGTCATCGGGAAGAGGTCGAAGGCGCGCAGACCCGCGAGCCGGTACCCGTGCCCGGCGAAGGTCGCGACGTCCCGGGCCAGCGCGGCCGGGTCGCAGGCGACGTAGGCGACCGACCGCGGACCGAAGCCGGCGATCGCGTCCACGACCGGGCGTTTGGCGCCCTCGCGCGGCGGGTCCAGCACGACCAGGTCGACGCGACCCTCGTGCGTCGCCAGCACCCGGTCCACCCGGCCGTGCCGGACGTCGACCTGGTGCAGGTCGGCGAGGTTGCCGGCGGCGAGCTCGGTGGCCCGCCGGTCCCCCTCGACGCTGGTCACGTGGCCGACCACGTCGACGGCCTCGGCCAGGAAGGCCGAGAACAGCCCGACGCCGGCGTACAGGTCGAGGACGCGGTCCCCGCGCCGCGGCGAGAGCGCCTCCAGCACGGCGGCGACGAGCGCCTCCGGGGCGCCGGGGTGCACCTGCCAGAAGCCGTCGGCGGCGACCTCGAAGGCACGGCCGCGCACCCGCTCGGTCACCGTGTCCTCGCTCGGTGCCCGGTCCAGCACCTCGCGCGCACCCGGGGCCGCGATCAGGCAGTCCTCGACCGGGACGACCTCGTGGGAGCGGTGCTTGCGCAGCCCGCGGCCACCGCCGGGGGCCGGGACGTACTGCATCCGGGTCCGCCAGCGGAGTCCGTCCTGCCCAGGATCGGACACCGCACCCGGTACCGCCTCGACGACCACGTCGGTCGTGAGGCCGGCCAGCCGCTGCAGCTGCTCGGCCACCACCGCCGCCTTCAGCGCCCGCTGCGCCGGCAGCGCGACGTGCTGGAAGTCGCAGCCGCCGCAGCCGTCCGGGTGCGCGACCGGGCAGGGCGCCGGGACCCGGTCCGGAGACGGCTCCAGCACCTCGACCGCGTCGCCGCGCAGGAAAGTCTTGTCGAGCTCGGTGATCTCCACGACCACCCGCTCGCCCGGCAGCGCGTGCCGGACGAACACCACCACCGGCCGGGCGTCCGCCGGCGCCTCCGGGTCGGCGACCCGGGCGACCACGTGGCCGCCGTGGGCGATCGGGCCCATGACCGCCTCGACCCGGTCACCGACCGCGAACGAGGTCCGCTGCCTGCTCATCGGCCGATGCGTCCGCGGCGCACGTCGCCCGGACGGATCCGTTCGAGCTCCCAGTCCGCGTGCTCCTTGCCGATCTCCGAGCCCCGCAGCTGGTAGGGCACCGAGGTCACCATGACGCCCGGGGTGAACAGCAGCCTGCCCTTGAGCCGCAGCGCGGTCTGGTTGTGCAGCAGCTGCTCCCACCAGCGCCCGACGACGTACTCCGGGATGTAGACGGCGACCACGCCGCGCGGGTTGGCCTGGCGGATCTCGACCGCGTACTGCACGATCGGCCGGATGATCTCCCGGTACGGCGAGTAGAGGACCTTCAGCGGGATGTCGATGTGCCGCTCGTCCCACTCCTCCAGCAGCCGGTCGGTGGTCTCCTGGTCGAAGCCGACGTAGACCGCCTCGAGCAGGTTCGGCCGGGTGGCCTTGGCGAAGGCGAGCGCCCGCATCGTCGGCTTGTGCAGCTTGGAGACCAGCACGATCGCGTGCACCCGGGTCGGCATGATCGGGTCCTCGTCGCCGACGACCAGCTCCTCCTCGACCCGGTCGTAGTGCCGGCGGATGCCCTTCATGATCACGAAGAAGACGACCATCGCCAGGATCGCGATCCAGGCGCCGGCCAGGAACTTGGTGAGCAGGACGACCACGAAGACCGCGGCCGTCATCGCCAGACCGAAGGTGTTGATCAGCCGCGACCGCATCATCTTGCGCCGCACGGCCGGGTTGGTCTCCGTCTTCAGGTGCCGGGTCCAGTGCCGGATCATGCCGAGCTGGCTCAGGTTGAAGGAGACGAACACCCCGACGATGTAGAGCTGGATCAGCCGGGTCGGCTCGGCCTGGAACGCGATGATCAGGACCATCGCCAGCGCCGCGAGGAAGAGGATGCCGTTGCTGTAGGCGAGCCGGTCGCCGCGGGACCCGAGCGCGCGCGGGGCGAACCCGTCGCGGGCCAGGATCGAGCCGAGCACCGGGAAGCCGTTGAACGCGGTGTTCGCCGCGAGCACCAGGATGATCCCGGTCATGGCGACGACGAAGTAGAACCCGGGCGTGAACTCGTTGAAGACCGCCTGGGCGATCTGCGCGATCACGGTGTGCTGGTCGTAGCCCTCCGGCAGCGGCGAGCCGTCGGGCAGGGTGAGCCGGTCCAGGTCGTGCGGGTCGACGTACTTCAGGCCCATCTTGTAGGCCAGCAGGATGATGCTGAGCAGCATCGTGATCGCGATCGCACCGAGCAGCAGCAGCGTGGTGGCGGCGTTCTTGCTCTTCGGCTTCTGGAAGGCGGGCACGCCGTTGGAGATCGCCTCGACGCCGGTCAGCGCCGCACAGCCGGACGAGAACGCCCGGGCGAGCAGGAAGATCAGCGCGGCCTGGCTGATCTCGCCGGAGTAGCCCGGCGCGGGATCGATGTGCAGGTGCGCGCTCTCGACGTCGGGCAGCTCGCCCATCGAGGCGCGGTACGCGGCGTACGCCGCCATGCCGAGCACGCCCAGCATGAAGCCGTACGTCGGGATCGCGAACGCGGCACCGGACTCGCGCACGCCGCGCAGGTTGAGCGCGGCCAGCAGGGCGACCAGGAGCACCGCCCACTCGGTCTCGTGCCCCTGCACGAACGACAGCGCCGAGCCCGCGTTCTGGACGCCCGAGGAGACCGAGACCGCGACCGTGAGGACGTAGTCGACGAGCAGCGCCGAGGCGACGGTGACACCCGCGTTCTGACCGAGGTTGACGGTCGCGACCTCGTAGTCGCCGCCCCCGCTCGGGTAGGCGTGCACGTTCTGCCGGTACGACGCGACCACGGTGAGCATGACCACCGCGACGGCGAGACCGATCTTCCAGCTGTAGGCGTACGCCGAGACACCGGCGACCGACAGCATGATGAAGACCTCGTCCGGCGCGTAGGCGACGGACGAGAGCGCGTCGCTGGCGAAGACGGGTAGGGCGATGCGCTTCGGGAGCAAGGTCTCGCCGAGCTGCGAGCTCCGGAGCTTGCGACCGAGGATGATCCGTTTGGAGACGCCACCGACACCCACGAGATGAACGGTAGGGCATCCGACCGGCGGCGACGCCACCGGCGGCCCGGTGCAGTAGCGTTTCGGCTGTGCACGTCGTGATCATGGGATGCGGCCGGGTGGGTTCGACCCTGGCGCGCTCGCTCGAGGACCGGAACCACACCGTCAGCGTGATCGACTCCAACCCGGACTCGTTCCGGCGCCTGGGGCCGTCGTTCAACGGTCTGAAGGTGACCGGCTACGGCTTCGACCAGCAGGTGCTCACCGACGCCGGGATCGAGCGCGCGGACGCCTTCGCGGCGGTCAGCAGCGGTGACAACTCGAACATCATCGCCGCCCGGGTCGCCCGCGAGACCTTCGGCATCCAGCAGGTCGTCGCCCGGATCTACGACCCCGGCCGCGCCGAGGTCTACCAGCGCCTGGGCGTCACCACGGTCGCCACCGTCAAGTGGACCGCGGACCAGGTCCTGCGCCGGCTGCTGCCGGCCGGTGCCGAGCCGGACTTCCGCGACCCCTCGGGGACGATCCGGCTCGACCAGGTCCCGGCCACCGAGGCCTGGATCGGTCAGCGCACCGTGCTGTTCCAGGAGCAGTCGCGATGCCGGATCGCCTGGATCGACCGGCTCGGCGAGGGCATGCTCCCGACCCGCGAGTCGGTGATCCAGGAGGGCGACCTGCTGCACCTGGTGCTCCGCGAGGAGAACGCCACCCACGCCTACTCGGTCATCGACCGCGGCCCGGAAGAGGAGTGACCCGTCCATGCGCGTAGCCATCGCCGGAGCCGGTGCCGTCGGCCGCTCCATCGCCCGTGAGCTGATCGGCAACGGCCATCAGGTCCTCCTCATCGACAAGGAGCCGTCCTCGATCAAGCCGGAGCGCGTCCCGGACGCCGAGTGGCTGCTCGCCGACTCCTGCGAGCTCTCCTCGCTGGAGGAGGCCCGGCTCGACAAGTGCGACGTCGTGATCGCGGCGACCGGCGACGACAAGGCCAACCTGGTCACCTCGCTGCTCGCGAAGACCGAGTTCGGCGTCCCGCGGACCGTCGGCCGGGTCAACCACCCCAACAACGAGTGGCTGTTCACCGAGGCCTGGGGCGTCGACGTCAACGTCTCGACGCCGCGGATCATGTCCGCGCTGGTCGAGGAGGCCGTCACGGTCGGCGACCTGGTGCGGCTGTTCACCTTCCGCCAGGGCAACGCCAACCTGGTCGAGATGACGCTGCCCGCGGGATCGCCGTACGTCGGCAAGCCGTCCGGGCTGATCCCGTTCCCGGACAACTGCTCGCTGGTGACGATCCTCCGCGACGGCCAGGTCTACACGCCGACGCCGGAGCAGCCGGTCGAGTCCGGCGACGAGCTGCTGTTCGTCTGCCAGGCCGACGTCGAGGAGGAGCTCGAGCGGCTCCTCAACCCGAGCACGCACCACCTGTGACGGAGCGGCCGGTGGTYAGGCCGTCGGGGCCACCGGCGTCCGGTTCCGGCTGAGCAGCCAGACCATCGCACCGAGCGCGGCGAGCTGGAGCGGCCAGCCCATCGCGATCTTCGCGATGCCCAGCGCCGCGACCGCGCGGTCCTCGTCCCACCAGCCGTTCTTGCCGGCCAGGTAGATCGGCGCCTGCACCAGCACCCGCAGGACGCACGGCAGCACCAGCAGCCAGGTGAGCCGGCTGCAGAGCCGCACCACCGCCTTGTCCTGGTGCCAGGCGGTCGGATCCCCGGTGACGCTGCCGACCATGAAGCCGACCACCGGCCAGCGGACGGCGATGCTGATCCCGATCACGAGGGCGTACCCGGCGTTGTAGAGCAGTCCGGGCAGGAAGTAGGCCAGCGCCTGGTCGGTGGCGTCGCCGCCGCCGCGGGCGGCGCGCCACGCGAACGCGGCGCCGAGCCCGATGCCGATCAGGCTGTTGAGCACGAACTGCGGGCTGGAGCGCTGCACCAGCCGGATCACCAGCAGCAGCCCGGCGAAGGCCACCGAGACCAGGACGGCGAGCTTGAGCTCGTGGCTGAGCAGGAAGATGAGGGTGAAGGTGAGCGTCGGCACCGCCGCCTCGACCATCCCGCGGCGGCCGCCCAGCGCGGTCGCGAGCTGGCCCCGGACCACTTCCTCGACGGTCCGCTCGACCTCGGTCTCGTGCTGCTGCTCGGTCTGCTGGTGCTGGTCGGTCACGTCAGTACCGCAGGTCGTAACGCGGGTTGTAGATCGTCCGGACGCCGCCGTGGACGCCGATCCGACCCGTCACGCGGATGCTGCGGCCCGGGAAGATCCCGGCGATGCGCCGGCGGCCGAGCCAGAGCACGGTGATCGTCCCGGTGCCGTCGTACAGCTCGGCCTCGAGGGCCGGCACACCGCCGCGCGGACGCAGCGTGACGGTCTTGAGCGTGCCCTGGACGGTGACGAGCTCACGGTCGGGCGCGTCCTGGATCGGCAGGCAGCCGGCCTTCGCGACGTCGCGCTGGAGGTCCATCGCCTCGGCGCGCGCGTGGCTGGCCCACTGCTGGATGCCGCTGCGCAGCCGGCCGCTGGTGGTTCCCATGCCGCTAAGCCTAGGCGTCCGCACCAGCCGGGGTCGCCTCCGGCGGGAGCTTGAGCGGCAGCGGCTCGCCCGGGGCCATCGCCTCGGTGCCGCGCCGGACCGCGAGGGTGCGGATCGCCTGCTCGAACGGAGCCGCGTAGTCGGGGTCGAGGGCGGGCCGGCCGGCCATCGTCGCGCGGACGAACCAGCGCGGACCGCTGATGCCGAGGACCCGGGACGGCTGCACCATGCTCTCCCCCTCCGGTCCCTCCACCGGCACCTCGCAGGAGAGCTCGGGCCCGAACGGGCCGTCCTGCTCCTCCGCGGTGCCGCCGCGACGGACGGTGTCGGCCGCGATCTCGCGGCGGGCGTCCGCCCAGAGGTCGCCCCCGCGCGAGGAGGCGAACGCGCGCATCTCCAGCACGCCCTCCCCGCCGACCACGAGCACCGTGACCACGGCGCCGGTCTCCTCGTCGACCTGGAGCCGGAGGTCGAGTCCGTCGGCGGGCGGCTCGACCAGCATGCTGCCGAGGTCGATGTAGACGGTCTCCGGCTGCACCTGGCTGATGTCGATCGGACCGGCGGGCTCCGCGACCGGGGCGGCGCCGAGCGCCTCCGCGACCTCGGCCTCCTCCGCCGAGCCGGGCTCGCTGGTGGGACCGAGGTCCTCGTCCTTCCTACGTCCGAACTTCATCAGAAACCTCCCGTGGATCCGTGGCCGCCGGCGCCGCGCACCGAGTCGGGCAGCTCGTCGACCTCGACGAAGTCCGCCGCCGCGACCTGCTGGATCACCAGCTGCGCGATCCGGTCGCCGCGCTTGAGGGCGATCGGCGTCTCCGGGTCGAGGTTGACCAGGCTCACCTTGATCTCCCCACGGTAGCCCGCGTCCACGGTGCCGGGCGCGTTCACGATCGACAGCCCGTGCTTGTGGGCCAGGCCGGAGCGCGGGTGCACCAGACCGACGTACCCCTCGGGCAGCGCGATCGCCACCCCGGTCGGGACCAGCCGGCGCTCCCCCGGGGCCAGCGTCACGTCCTCGCGGGCGTAGAGGTCCGCGCCGGCGTCGCCGGGGTGCGCGTACGACAGCAACGGGAGCTCGGGATCGAGCCGGTGGATCTTCACGGGGATCTGCTGGGCAACCACGGGTGGGACCCTACCGGCGGGCCGTACCCACCGGGATGTCAGGCTTTGCCCCGGACACCGCAGTGCATCCCCGCTGTCCCGACCCCACGACCAGAGCCGAGGAATCCCGTCATGCCGACCACGTACGCCGAACGGCTGAACGTGCCGCTGCGCTGGTGGGTCCAGGCCACGATGTTCCTGGCGACGGTGTGGCTGGCGTTCATCGTGGCGCTGCCGGCGTGGATCGCCTGGGCGGGAGCAGGAGTCCTGCTGGCCGTCACGTTCGGGCTCTTCGCCTGGATCGGCTCGGTCCGGATCACGGTCGCGGACGGCACCCTGACCGCGGGCTCGGCACGGATCCCGCTGGAGCTGCTCGGCGAGGCCGAGGCCCTCGACAAGGAGGAGACCCGGCGGGTGCACGGCGTCGACGCGGACGTCCGGGCGTTCCTGCTGACCCGGCCCTACGTGTCCCGGGCGGTCAAGGTCGCGGTCGCCGACCCCGCCGACCCGACGCCGTACTGGCTGATCTCGACGCGGCACCCGCGCACGCTGGCCGCGGCGCTCGCCGGTCGCAGCGTCGCCGGCTGACCGGATCTCGCTAGGGTGAGCGGACGACCACCCAGGAAGGGACCAGCGTGAGCCGGAAGAAGAAGCAGGAAGCCGCCGAGGCCGTGCCCGTGGAGGCCACGGAGCCGGAGGCGCCGGATTCGTCGAAGGTGTGGAGCGTCTTCTCGCTGGCCGCGGCCGTGCTGGCCGCGACACTGGCGCGCAAGGGCCTGAACGCGTTCTGGAAGGCGGCGACGGGCAAGCAGCCACCGGCGAACCCGGCGGACCCGGACGTCGAGTTCCGCGAGGCGCTCGCCTGGGCCGTGGTCAGCGGCACCCTGATCGCGGTCGTCCGGATGCTGGCCTCGCGCCGCGCGGCGCGCTACTACACGCGTTCCACCGGTCACCTGCCGCCGGGTCTGCAGGCCGACGAGCAGAAGGCCTGAGGTACGACGAAGGCCGCCGCCCCGGACGGGGTCGGCGGCCTTGTGTCGTTCGTGCCGAGATCAGGCCCGAGATCGGGCCCGAGATCAGGCGCAGTCGCGGCAGATCAGCTTCTTCGCGTCGGCGAGCTGGCTGCGGTGGTGCACCAGGAAGCAGCTCATGCAGGTGAACTCGTCGTCCTGGCGGGGCATCACCTCGACGGCGAGCTCCTCGTGGCTGAGGTCGGCGCCGGGAAGCTCGAACGATTCCGCGGCCTCCGTCTCGTCCTCGTCGACCTTGCCGGAGTTCTTGTCGTGGCGCCGTGCCTTGAGCTCTTCGAGGCTGTCCTCGTTCTGCTCTTCCTCGGTCTTGCGTGGCGCGTCGTAATCGGTTGCCATCGTCCCTCTCCTGTCCCCCGTTTTCCTTGCCCGTGCGTGGCTCTGGTGAACCGGTTCTCCCACGCGGCCTCAATGAGACAGCGCGCAGATTGTGCACCACCTGAGTGAAAAGTGCACATCCATTCCCCGGCGAGCCGGGCGATCCGCTCAACCACGCGGACGCCCCGGTTGTTCCCGGAGGGTCGCCGGCGACCCCGGACGGCTCCTCAGGCGCCGGCGGCGACGAAGCCGCAGGAGGCCACCAGATCCCGGAATTCGGGGTACGACGCGGCCGGTGAAGCCACCACCAGGGTGCGTCCGGAGGCTCCCGCCACGGTCTCGACGACCGCGCCGGCCTCGCGGGCGATCAGCGCCCCGGCGGCGTAGTCCCACGGTTTGCAGCCCTCCTCGACGTACCCGTCGAGGAGACCGTCGGCGACCGCGCACAGGTCTAGAGCGCACGAGCCGAACCGCCGGACGTCGGCGACCTTGGTGAGCAGCACGGCGACCGCCGCGGCCTGGAGGGCGCGGACCTCGGGCTCGTAGTTGAAGCCGGTCGCGACCACGCTGCGGTCCGGCGGCACCACCGCGCGGACCGACGCCGGCCGGCCGTCGACGTGGGCGCCGCGTCCGCGGAGCGCGGTGTACTCGGTGCCGGTGGCGGCGTTGACGACCACGCCGACGACGGCCTCGCCGTCGACCTCGACGGCGATGGAGACGGCGTACTGCGGCAGGCCGAGCAGGTAGTTGACGGTCCCGTCGATCGGGTCGACGACCCAGCGGACGCCGCTGGTCCCGGACGTCTCGGTCTGCTCCTCGCCGAGGATCCCGTCGTCGGGCCGGGCGCGGAGCACCCGTGACCGGATCAGCTCCTCGCTGGCCCGGTCCGCCTCGGTGACGATGTCGGTGTGGCTGGTCTTGGTGTCCGCGACCCGGACGCCGGCACGGCGACGCTCGGCGATCAGCGTCGCCGCCTCCCGCGCGGTGGCCAGCGCCAGCGCGAGCAGCTCGTCGTGGTCGGCGCCGGTCACGGGATCAGTCACGGGCTCAGTCCGACCCGCAGAGGGCCGGCCGGGCACCGCGCGGGTTCGCGCAGCAGCCGGGAGCGCAGACGTCCCAGGCCGGAGGCAGTGCCCCGACCGCGTCCCGCTCCGCGTCCTCCCCGCGCTCGACGGCGGCCCGCTCGAGGAGGAGGTCGCGCACCATCGCGACGAACCGCGGGTCCAGCCCTGCGGTGGACGCGCGTTCGAACGCGATGCCGAGCTCCTTCGCCGTCGCCGCGGCCTCGGTGTCGAGGTCGTAGATGACTTCCATGTGGTCGGAGACGAAGCCGATCGGCACCACCACGACGCCGGGGACCTGCTGGGCGGCCAGCTTCTCCAGGTGGTCGTTGACGTCCGGCTCCAGCCACGGGACCGCCGGCGGCCCCGAGCGGGAGCAGTAGACCAGCGCGGATGGGTAGCGGTGGCCGGTCTCCTCCCGGACCCGGTCGCCGATCTCGTCCATCACGCTGCGGTGCTGGGCGACGTACGCGCCGCCGAGGGGGCCGCTGGCGCCGTTCATCGACTCCGGGACGGAGTGCGTGACGAAGACCAGGTGCGCGTCCCGGCGGACGTCCTCGGGCAGCAGCGCCAGCGCGGCCAGGGTGGCGTCGACGTTCGGCTCCACGAAGCCGGGGTGGTTGAAGTAGGCGCGGAGCCGGTCCAGGCGCGGTGCTCCGGGGACCTTCGCGACGGCCGCTGCCAGGTCCTCGCGGTACTGGCGGCACCCCGAGTACGACGAGTACGCCGAGGTCAGGATGCAGGCGGCCCGGCGGACGCCGTCGGCCTTCATCTGCTCCAGGGCGTCGGTCAGGTACGGGTCCCAGTTGCGGTTGCCCCAGTAGACCTTCAGGTCCACGCCGGCCGACCGGAGGTCCTCCTCGATCGCGGCCAGCAGTGCCCGGTTCTGGTCGTTGATGGGACTCCGGCCGCCGAAGAGGCTGTAGTGCGCGCCCACCTCGACCAGGCGCTCGTCCGGGATGTCCTTGCCGGCGGTCACGTTGCGCAGGAACGGCACCACGTCCTCGGGCCGCTCCGGTCCGCCGAAGGAGACCAGCAGGAGGGCGTCGTACGGTTCCGCGACAGAGGGCATGCTCGAATCCTAGACAGCGCCAGGGCACGCGAAACCGGATGGGAGCAGGCCGGGGCGATGACATAGCCTCGCAGGGCCATGCTCGACTCCTACCGCCGCGTCTTCGCCCACCCCGGTTCGCTCGCCTTCTCCTCGACCGGGATCGTCGCCCGGCTCCCGATGTCGATGATGACGCTGGGCATCGTGATCCTGGTCAGCGAGCAGAGCGGCTCCTACGCGCTGGCCGGTCAGGTGGCGGCGGCGTACGTGATCGGCAACGCGGCGCTGGCGCTCGTCCAGGGCCGGGCCGCGGACAGGTTCGGCCAGACGGTGGTGCTCTGGGTCGACGCGATCCTCTTCGCGGCGACCACCGGTCTGCTGGTGCGCTCGGTCACCGACGGCTGGGCGAACCCGTGGCCGCACGTCCTCGCCGCCCTCGCCGGCGCCTCGATGCCGCAGATCGGCTCGATGGTCCGGGCCCGGTGGGCGGACCTGGCCACCGACGACACCGAGCGGCACACCGCGTTCGCGGTGGAGGCCGTCGGCGACGAGATGGTCTTCGTCGCCGGCCCGACGGTGGTCACCTTCCTGTCCACGATCTACGCGCCGCAGACCGGGCTGGTGGTCGCCGTGGTCGTCGGCACCATCGGCACCGTCCTGCTCGCCCTGCAGCGCCGCACCGTGCCGCCCGGCCACCGGCACGCCGAGCACGGACCGGACCCGCTCCCCTGGGACGCGCTGATCCCGATCGGGACGGTCGCGATCTTCCTCGGCACCTTGTTCGGCGCGCTGGAGGTCGCGACCGTCGCCGTCGCGGAGGACGCCGGCCACAAGTCGGCCTCCGGCCTGCTGCTCACCGTCTTCTCGCTGGGGAGCATGGCGGCCGGCCTGGTCGCGGGCGCGACTACCTGGAAGCGGTCGCCGCTGCAGCGCGTCCGGATCGGGGTCGCGCTGCTCGCCGGGGCCCTGTTCGTGCTGCCGTTCCTCGACGACCTCGTCCTCCTCGGGGTGGTGCTGCTCGTGGTCGGCACCACGCTGGCGCCGACACTGATCGCCGGGGTCACCCTGCTGGAGGCGAGCACCCCGCGGTCCCGCCTGACCGAGGCGATGGCGGTCTTCCAGACCGGGATCTCGGCCGGGCTGGCCCCGGGCGCGTACGTCGCCGGGCTCGTCGCCGACCACACCACCGGTGCGTCGACGTACTGGGTCTGCGCGGTCGCCGGCGTGTTCAGCACGGTGGCGACGCTGGCCTGCAAGCCGGCCCCGGCGCGACGCGACGACGAGTCCGCGGTGAGCGTTGACTAACGTTCGGGCATGAACTCCTGGCGCAACTGGTCCGGCCTGACCACCACCCGGCCGACCGAGGTCCTGGTCCCGACGAGCACGGCCGACGTGGTCGCCGCCGTCAACCGGGCCCGGGAGGAGCGGACCACCGTGAAGATGCCCGGGACGGGGCACTCCTTCACCGGCATCGCGGCGCCCGAGGGGATCATGCTCGACCCGACGGCGCTCTCCGGGCTGCTCGAGGTCGACCACGCCGCGAACACGGTGACCGCGCGCGCCGGGACCCCGCTGCACGTCCTCAACAGCACCCTGGACAGCCTCGGCCTCTCGCTGCACAACATGGGCGACATCGCCGAGCAGACGGTCGCCGGCGCCACCTCGACCGGGACCCACGGCACCGGCGGCCTGGTCGCCTCGCTCAGCGCGCAGATCGCCGGCGTCGAGCTCGTCACCGGCACCGGCGAGCTGCTCCGGGTCGACGCCGGCGAGAACCCCGACCTGTTCGGTGCGGCGCGCCTCGGCCTCGGCGCCCTCGGCGTCCTCACCTCGATCACGTTCAAGGTCGAGCCGGTCTTCACGCTGGAGGCGCACGAGTTCCCGATGCTGTGGGACGAGGCGCTCGGCCGCTTCGACCAGCTCGTCGCCGAGAACCACCACTTCGAGATGTACTGGTTCCCGCACACCGACCGGATCCTGGCCAAGGAGAACAACCGCGTCCTGGAGGACGCAGAGGGCCTTCCCGGGCCGCTGAGCCGGTTCCGGCACTGGCTCGACGACGAGTTCCTCTCCAACACGATGTTCGGCCTGGTGAACAAGGTCGGCAACCGGCGCCCGGAGTGGATCCCGCGGATCAACGACCTCTCGGGCCGGCTGCTCTCCGAGCGCACCTACTCCGACGTGCCGCACCGGGTCTTCACCTCGCCGCGCACGGTCGTCTTCCGGGAGATGGAGTACGCCGTCCCGCGCGAGGTCGGCCTGGACGCGCTCCGCGAGGTGCGGCGCTGGATCGACGGCTCCGGGCTCCGGATCAGCTTCCCGGTCGAGATCCGCACCACCCCGGCCGACGACATCGCGCTGTCCACCTCCTCGGGGCGCGACTCGATGTACCTGGCGTTCCACATGAACGAGCAGACCGACCACACGGCGTACTTCGCCGGGGTCGAGGAGATCCTGCGCCGGTACGACGGCCGCCCGCACTGGGGCAAGCTCAACACCCGGACCGCGGCCGACCTCGAGCCGGCGTACCCGCGCTGGGCGGAGTTCCAGGCGGCGCGCGACAAGCTCGACCCGGACCGGGTCTTCAGCAACGCCTACCTGCGCCGGGTCCTCGGGGACTGATCCGGCCCGGTGAGGTGCGCGCCGGCCTCACACCGACGCCGGGCCGCGCGGGATCGGCGCCTTCCAGTTCCGGAAGATCGCCAGCACCCGCCAGCCGAAGCAGAGCGCGACGCCGGGCAGGGTGACGAGCCCGACCGGGAGGCCCTGCTGCTGCGCGAAGACCGCCCAGGCTCCCCCGGCCAGCGCGGGCGTGGCGTAGAGCTCGCTGGAGAAGACGACCGGGACGCGTCCGGCGAGCAGGTCGCGCAGGATGCCGCCGCCGATGCCGGTCACCATGCCCATCAGGGCGGCCGGGGCCGGCGGGAGCCCGTACTCGAGGGCCTTGAGGGCGCCGGTGACGCAGAACAGCCCGAGGCCGGCGGCGTCGAAGACGTTGACCACCCGCTCCATCCGCCCCAGGGTCGGGTGGAAGACGAATGTGGCCACCCCGGCGACGACCGGGACCATCAGGTACCTGACGTCGAGCAGCGCCGCCGGCGGCGTGGCGCCGATCAGGACGTCGCGGAGGAACCCGCCACCGAGGCCGGTCGCACCGGCCAGCACGATCACCCCGAAGACGTCCAGGTTCTTGCGGACCGCCACCAGGCCGCCGGAGATCGCGAAGACGAAGATCCCGGCCAGGTCCAGGGTCACCAAGAGGGCCGCCTCGTCCACCATGTCGCGAGCGTACGGGGTGGCTGGCGCGGGTTGCCGTCGTAGCAGCCAACTCCTGCGCGAGCCACGCCGTCCAGGCGTGACCGAGAAAGGTAGGCTCGCCCCACGCGGAAGAAGGAGTCGGCAGACGATGCAGCACCTCACCCCGGTGGGGCTGAGCGAGGACGGCAAGCGCCTGGTCCTCGTCAGCGAGACCGGAGAGGAGTTCGGTGTCGAGGTGGACCACCGCTTCCGGACGGCCCTCCAGGGGGTCAACGCCCGACACGGTCAGTGGGAGATGAAGATGGAAAGCGCACTCCGTCCGCGCGACATCCAGGCCCGGATCCGGTCCGGTGAGTCGGCCGAGGACGTCGCCGACGCCGCCCAGACGACTGTCGACTCGATCATGGCCTTCGCCGCCCCGGTGCTCGCCGAGCGCGCGCACGTGGCGCAAACCGCACTGAAGGCCTCGATCCGGCGCCGCAGCAACGAGGCGAACCCGGCCGGCCGCACGGTCGACGAGGCCTCGCGCCTGTACCTGACCGCGATCGGCGTGCGCGCCGACGACCTCACCTGGGACGCCTGGCGCCGCGACGACGGCCGCTGGGTCCTGACCGCCGTGTACGCCGTCCGCGGTGACGCCCGCCGTGCCGAGTTCACCTACGACGTGCCCGGACGCTACGTGCTCGCGGAGAACGACGAGGCCCGGCTGCTCACCGGCGAGGCCACCTTGCCGTCCCCCGGCCAGTCTCCGGGCCAGTCTCCGGGCCAGTCTCCGGGCGACTCCGGCCGCCGCCTCAGCGCGGTCGCCGACGACGAGCTCCCGCTCGGCGACGACGCCCTGGAGCTGGTCCGGGAGCCCCAGACGGCCCCCGCGAGCTCCGCGACCCCCGAGGCGACCGAGGACCTGACCCGCACGGTCGCGGCCGTGCGCGAGACAGGCACCTTCGACGACCTGGCCGCCGACCACGCCGACGCGGACTGGATCGCCGACGTCCAGGAGGAGCCGCGCGCCGACGGGGCCGCCCCGGTGGACGAGCCGTTCACCGGTCCGCTGGACGTCCCGGCCCCGGCGTTCCGCCTGGAGCCGGCACCGGAACCGACCCCCGATCCCGAACCCGCGTTCACCCTGGCTCCGGAGCCGGCCCCGGAGTCGGACCCGGAGCCCGAGCCGACCCCGGACCCGGCTGCGGCCGCGGAGGCGCCTGCGGAGGCGCCTGCGGAGGCCCCCGCCACGGAGGCCGAGCAGCAGCGCCCGCGCAAGAAGGGCCGGTCCTCGGTGCCGAGCTGGGACGAGATCATGTTCGGCGGCGGCAAGAACGACTAGTCCGGCCGGAGGTTTCGGACCGTGGCACTGGACGTGAGTGTTACTGCTCAGTAACATCGCCCCCAGCCCGTGACGCGGAAGCGCGCTTGCGAGTTGAATGAGCACACGTCCGCCAAGTGGAAGAGGCCGCATGTCCTACTTCGTCACCGGCGCCACCGGGTTCATCGGTCGGTACCTCGTCGCCGAGCTCCTCGAGAACCGTGAGGGCGAGATCCACCTGCTCTGCCGGGAAGGCTCCCGCGGCCGTCTCGACGCGCTGATCAAGCAGTGGGGCGGCAGCCCGCGACTCGTCCCCGTCGTCGGCGACCTGCGCGCCGACCGCCTCGGCGTCGACCCCGGCTGGATCGACGAGCACGCCGGCCAGGTCGAGCACTTCTTCCACCTCGCGGCGATCTACGACATGACCGCCACCGACGAGATGAACGAGGAGCTCAACGTCGGCGGCACCCGCTCCGCGCTGGCACTGGCCGAGGCGCTCGGCGCCGGTCGCTTCCACCAGGTCTCCTCGATCGCGGCGTCCGGCGACTACGCCGGCCTCTTCGACGAGAGCATGTTCGACGAGGGCCAGCGGCTGCCGTCGGCGTACCACCGGACGAAGTTCGAGTCCGAGAAGATCGTCCGCGAGGAGTCCGCGGTGCCGTGGCGGGTCTACCGGCCCGCGGTCGTCGTCGGACACTCCGAGACCGGCGCGATGGACAAGATCGACGGTCCGTACTACTTCTTCCCGCTGTTCAAGCGGATGCGCGACAACCTGCCGTCGTGGCTGCCGCTGGTCGGTGTCGACCTCGGCGACACCAACGTGGTTCCCGTCGACTACGTCGCCAAGGCGATGGACTACCTCGGGCACATGCCCGACCGCGACGGGGAGGCCTTCCACCTCGTCAACCCGGAGCCGCAGAACACCGTCGAGCTGGTCAACACCTTCGCCGCCGCGGCCAAGGCGCCGCAGTTCGCGGTGCCGATCGACCGCAGCGTCACCAACCGGCTCCCCACCGCACTGCTCCCCCGCCAGCTCCGCCCGGGCGCCCTGATCGCCGGGATGCTCCGCTCCGCGCCGGCGCACGTCGCCCTGGACCAGTCGCTCGGCCGCCTCGGCATCCCGCCCGAGGTGATCGAGCACGTCTCCTTCCCGACCGTCTACGCCTCGAAGGCCACCCAGAAGGCGCTCGCCGGCTCCGGCATCGCCGTGCCCGACCTCGAGTCGTACGCCGGCACGCTGTGGTCGTACTGGGAGGAGATGCTCGACGACTCGATCCGCTCCGACAAGGCCGCTGTCGCCGCGCTCGAGGGCAAGACCGTCGTGATCACCGGCGCCTCCTCGGGCATCGGCCTGGTCACCGCCGTCCAGGTCGCCAAAGCCGGCGCCATCCCGATCCTGGTCGCCCGCGGCAAGGACAAGCTCGAGCAGACCAAGGCGCTCATCGAGAGCCAGGGCGGCCGGGCCTACGCCTACGGCTGCGACCTCTCCGACCTGCAGGCGATCGACGCCCTCACCCAGCAGCTCTCCGGCGACTTCGAGCACATCGACTACGTGGTCAACAACGCCGGCCGCTCGATCCGGCGCTCGCTGAAGCTCTCCGAGGACCGCTTCCACGACTTCGAGCGCACCATGCAGCTCAACTACTTCGGCGCGATCCGGCTGGTGATGGGGCTGCTGCCCAAGATGCGCGAGCAGCGGTCCGGGCACGTCGTGAACATCTCCTCGATCGGCGTACTCACCAACCCGCCCCGGTTCAGCGCGTACGTCGCTTCCAAGGCCGCCCTCGACGCCTGGAGCAACGTGGTCTCCAGCGAGCTCGTCGGCGACGGCATCTCGTTCACCAGCATCCACATGCCGCTGGTCCGGACGCCGATGATCGCGCCGACCAAGATGTACGACCGGTTCCCGACGATCAGCCCCGGCCAGGCCGCGCAGAAGGTCGTCACCGCCCTGGTCCAGCGCCCGCACGAGATCAACACGCTCACCGGCAACCTCGGTGCGCTCGCGCACACGCTGGCCCCGAAGGCCGCGTTCCGGGTGCTGCACCTGGCCTACCAGATCTTCCCCGACTCCGCCGCCGCCCGCGGGGAGAACGCAGCCCCGACGAGCGAGCAGGCCATGATGGCGCGCGTCCTCAAGGGCGTGCACTGGTGACCCAGGGGTCACCCGAGTCCCCCCGGTCCGAGTTCAGCAAGGCGTTCCTGCGCGACGTGTTCGGCCGCATCGGCGTCGCGGTGCTCGCGATGGCGTGCGCCTTCGGGGGCGCGGCCCTCGGCCGGGACCTGCCCACCGAGTGGGGCGCGTTCCTCGGCGCCGTCGCCGGACTGGTGCTCGGCGGGCTCGCCGGGGTGTTCCTGCTGCGGCGGCTGCGGCGGGACTAGGAGCTCTCGCCGGTCGCCACCGGACGCGACGGATCGGCCACCCACTCGCTCCACGAACCCGGGTAGAGCCGGGCGTCGATCCCGGCGACCGCCAGGGCGAGGATGTCGTGCGCCGCGGTCACACCCGAGCCGCAGTAGACCCCGATCTCGGACCCGGGCTCGACCCCGGCGGCCGTGTAGAGCGCCAGGATCTCCTCGCCGCCGCGGAAGGTGCCGTCCACGCGCAGGTTGGTCCCGGTCGGCACGTTCACCGCGCCCGGCACGTGGCCAGCGACCGGGTCGATCGGCTCGACCTCGCCGCGGTACCGCGCGGGATCCCGCGCGTCGACCAGCGTGCCGGTGCCCGCGAAGGCGAGCACGTCGTCGGCCTCGACCACGCCGAGCACGCCCGGCCCCGGCTCGAAGTCCCCCGTCACCGGGAGCCGCATCCCGTCCTCGACCGGCCCGCCGGCGGCCACCCAGCCGGAGTACCCGCCGTCGAGGACTCGGACGTCGGGGTGGCCGTGGTGGCGCAGCAGCCACCAGGCCCGGGCGGCGGCACGGCCCGCCCAGTCGTCGTACACGACGACCGGCTTGCCGGTCAGGACGCCGACCCGGCGCATGGCCTCGCCGAACGCGTCCGGGTCCGGCAGCGGGTGCCGGCCGCGCTCCCCCGGCTCCCCGGCGAGCGCGGTGTCCAGGTCGACGTACAGGGCGGTGGGGATGTGGCCCTCGACGTAGTCGGTGATGCCGTTCGGGCGTCCGGTCTGGTAGCGGATGTCGAGGAGGGTGACGGAGCCGAGCGCGTCGCCGAGGTCGGCTGCCGAGATCAGAGGACCGGTCATGCGATCATCTTCCCCGATGGCTGAACTCCAATTCTTCACCGGCACGATGGATTCCGGGAAGAGCACGCTCGCGCTGCAGACGAACCACAACCACGCCGCCCGTGGGCGGATCGGCCGTATCTTCACCACGCACGACCGTGCGGGCGAGGCGATCCTGTCCTCCCGGCTCGGGCTCGAGCACGTCGCGCTCGAGGTGACCGAGGACTTCGACTTCTGGCGCTACGTCGTCGACGCGCTCACCCACGGGGCCCGGATCGACTACCTGATCTGCGACGAGGCCCAGTTCTACGCCGGCGAGCAGATCGAGCAGCTGGCCCGGGTCGTCGACGAGCTCCAGATCGACGTGTTCGCGTTCGGCATCCTCAGCGACTTCCGCACCCACCTGTTCGAGGGCTCGCGGCGGCTCGTCGAGCTCGCCGACCGGACCCACGTGCTCCAGGTCGAGGCGCTCTGCTGGTGCGGCAAGACGGCCACCCACAACGCCCGCACCGAGAACGGCGAGATGGTCACCGAGGGCGAGGTGATCGTCGTCGGCGACGTCGAGGACAAGGAGAAGGCGCCGGCCGAGGTCGCCTACGAGGTCCTCTGCCGCCAGCACCACCGCCGCCGGATGACCGCGGCCCGCGCCCGCGCCGTCAGCATGGTCTCCGAGCCGCTGCCGTTCTCCGGCTGAGCGGTCCTGGCTCAGCAGATCAGGATCGGGATCTCCATCTCGACCGCGGTCAGCGAGCCGTGGAAGCCGATCAGCATGTTCTCGTAGGGGAAGTCGGCCGTGCTGATCAGGGTGTGGTCGCCCTGGGCGGCGACGACGACGTCGCCGAGGCGGGGACGGACCTGGGGCACGACGGTGCCGAACCAGCCACGCTCGATCGCCTCGTCGCGGGACAGCACGGTGGCGCGGGCGCCGAGCAGCTCCCGCCAGGTGGCCAGGACGTCGTCGATGGCCCCGCTGGAGCAGTACAGGTGCCGGAACCGCGCCTCGCCGCCGAGCAGGTGCACCCCCGCCCGCAGGTCCGGGTGCTCGTCGACGTCGATCCGCGCCTCGGCCGGGCTGTCCACCATGCCGTGGTCGGCGACGACCACCAGCCGCACCCCCGGGTCCAGCGCCTCGCGCAGCTGCTCCACGCTGGCGTCGATCGCGGAGAGCTGCGCCCGCCACTGCGGCGAGTCGACGCCGTAGCGGTGCCCGGTCCAGTCGAGGTCGCCGTCGTAGACGTAGGTGACCGAGGGCAGCTCGGCCGACGCGGTCACCGCGCCCGCGATCCGCTCGCCGATCTTGTCCGCGCCCACGAACTCGGCGCCCCGGAAGCCGCTCAGGGTCAGCCCGGAGTCCGCGAACTCGCGCTTGCTCACCACGGTCGCGTGCACGCCCGCCGAGCGCAGCCTGCCGAAGGCGGTCGGGTTCGGCTGCCACTCCGCCGGATCGACGACCTGCTTGTCCCAGAGGAGCGCGTTCAGCAGCTTCTCGGTGCCCGGGATCCGCGAGGTGAAGCCCACCAGCCCGTGCTGGCCCGGGGTCAGCGCGGTCCCCAGCGAGGTCAGGCTGGTCGCGGTCGTCGACGGTACGCCGGCCACGCCCGGCTCGTTGAGCAGCGCGTGCAGGTACGGCGCGTGCTCGGCGTGCTGGGCGACGAGCCGGTGGCCGAGCCCGTCGACCAGGAAGACCACGTAGGCCCGGGCCGGAGGGAGCACCAGCGAGGTCCGGTGGAACCCGACGTCCACGCCGAGCGCGGCCGCGATCGCGGGCAGCACGTCGCCGAGCGAGCGGTCGCCGTACGCCGGTTCGACGAAGGCGCGCGCGCCCGTCGGGGCCTGGTCCTGCACCGCCGGCCTCAGAGCTGGGTGCTGGCCGAGAGGGTCTCGGCGAACTGGAGCAGGCGGTCCACCGCCGACTGGCCGTCGGCCGCCGAGCTCACCCGGAGCGAGAAGTCGTCGGAAGCGACCACGCCGGTGTAGCCGTGGTCGGCGTCGCACTGCGGGTCGGCGCAGACCGCAGGCTCGAGGTCGACCCGGTTGATGCCGCCCCAGCCGATCGTCAGCACGGCCTCGGCCGGCGCCGGGACCTCCGAGGTGACCTGGGCCGGGTTCGCGACCATCCGGTTGACCACGACGGACTTCACCTGGTTCAGCTTGACCGCCTCGGTCGAGGTCGAGGTGTAGGGCTGCGGAAGCAGGTCGTCGGGGGCGTGCTCGTCGGTGTGGCAGAGGATCAGCCGCGTCGGGGTGAGCACGACCACGGTGATGTGCCGGCGGACCTCGTCCCGGTCGATGGTCGGCTCGTGGTGCACCAGGAAGGAGACCACCTGCTCCCCCGCGACCGCCGACGAGACCCCGCCGCGGACGACGGCCGGGTAGTACCCGGTCTGCTCGATGGCGGCGGCCAGCTCGTCGGAGTGGTCCTTGGTCGACAGCGACATGAGCGTCAGTCTGTCACGCGCCCCGCGGCCGCGAACCGGGACCGCCGAACAGCGGTTCAGTCCGCCGCGGTGTCCCCGGGCGCCGAGGTCAGCTTGCGCGTGAACCAGTCCGAGCGCGGGTCCACGACCGGCTCGACCCGGACCGCGGCGTCCAGCACCAGGACCCCCTCCGGGGTGGCGTGCACCAGGCTCAGGTCGATCGAGCTGACCTGCTGCAGGTCGTTCTTCAGGTAGGCGACCCTGCGGAACAGCTCCTCGACGGCCTCGACGTCGACCACGTCGCTGCCGCGGTGCCCGAACAGCAGCGGCGCCGCCTTGATCGAGCGGACCGCCTCGGCCGCGTCCGCGCCGGAGATCGGCGGGATCCGGTAGGCCTTGTCCCCCACCAGCTCGGTGATCGCGCCGGAGACCGAGAACGAGACCGCCGGGCCAAACAACGGATCCTCGAAGCCGTCGATGCGGACCGGCACCCCCGGCGGCGCGGTCTTCTGCACCACGAACCCCGGGACCAGGCCCGGCGGCACGATCCGGGTCAGCGAGTCGAAGGCGTGCCGCATCTCGTCGGCGTCGGAGATGTTGCGCCACACGTGCGCCAGGTCCGGCCGCTGCCGGAGCGGCTCCGCGGTCGCCTTGAGGACCACGTCCCAGCCGAGCGCGGCGCCCGCCCGGACCGCCGCCTCGGCGTCCTCGACCGGGAACCGGTCCCAGAGCACGACCCCGTAGTGGCCGAGCAGCTCCTGGATCTCCTCGAAGGACAGGTCGCGGCCCTCGGGGTGCTCGATGAGCAGCTGGGTGAGCATCCGGGCCGCGGCGTCGTGGTCGATGTCCGCGGGGACCTCGTCGTCCCCGGCGAGCCGGTCGCGCCAGGCGGCGTACTCGACGACGCGGGCGAGCGCGCGGACCGCCTGCTCGACAGCCGGGTACGACGGCACCGAGCCGCGGCCGGCGGTGTTGCCGGCCAGGTCGGGCACCCGGAGCAGCTCGGGAACGCCCTCGCGCCCGAGGAAGGTGGAGACCATCGGCTTGTCGGACTGCTCGGCGACCGCGGCGAGCGCGTTCGCGACGTCGGCGCCACCGGCGTTCAGCGGCGGGATGTAGATGGCCACGACCGCGTCGACGTCCGCGTCGTCGATCACCTCGTCGAGCGCGTCCTCGAAGTCCTCGGCACCTGCCTCGACGCCCAGGGCGACCGACCGGGTCACCTCGAGCCCGCTGGCCGCGGCGGCGTCGGCGGCGAGCAGCCCGAGCGCGTCGGAGTTTCCGACGACCGCGACCCGGGACCCGCGCGGCAGCGGCTGGTGGGCGAGCAGCTGGGCGACGTCGAACATCTCGTCCAGGGTGTCGACCTGGATCACGCCGGCCTGCTTGAACATGGCGTCGACGGCGGCCTGCGGCGCCTCGATGCTGCGCACCACGTGGCCCATCGGGACGCCCTGGGTGGTGCGGCCCGAGCGGACCGCGATCACCGGCTTGTTGCGGGAGACGCGGCGCGCGATCCGGGAGAACTTGCGCGGGTTGCCGATGGACTCCAGGTAGAGGAGCACGACCTCCGTGGCGTCGTCCTCCTCCCAGTACTGGAGCAGGTCGTTGCCGGAGACGTCGGCACGGTTGCCGGCGCTGACGAAGGTGGACAGGCCGAGGCCGCGGCCCTGGACCTTCTCCAGGATCGCCGAGCCGAGCGCGCCGGACTGGCAGAAGAAGCCGGCCCGGCCGCGCGGCGGCATGATCGGCGACAGCGAGGCGTTGAGCGAGATCGAGGAGGCGGTGTTGATCACGCCGAGCGCGTTCGGGCCGATCAGCCGCAGGCCGTAGGAGCGGGCCAGGCCGACCAGGCGGCGCTGCCGGAGCCGGCCGTCCTCGCCGGTCTCGGCGAAGCCGGAGGAGATCACGATCAGGCCGTGCACTCCCTTGGCGGCGCAGTCGAGCACGACGTCCTGCACCGCGTCGGCCGGGACCGCGACGATCGCGACGTCCACGTCGCCGGGGATGTCCCCCACCCGCGCGTACGCCGGCATGCCGGCCACCGCGTCGGCGGTCGGGTTGACCACGTAGACCCGGCCGGCGTAGTCGCCGAGCACGAGGTTGCGGACCAGCGCGGCACCGATCGTGTCCGAGCGCCGCGAGGCACCGATCACGGCGACGCTGCGGGCGCTCAGGAACGCCTCGATCGAGGCCGCCTCGGCGCGGTGCTCGCGCGCGGACATCACCCCGATCGCGGTGTCGGTCGGGTCGATGTCGAACTCGAGGTGCATCACGCCCTCGTCCCAGCCACCGGCCACCTGGTAGCCCTGCTCGTAGAAGACCTGCAGCATCCGCTGGTTGTCCGGGAGCACCTCGGCGGTGAACCGGTGCACGCCGCGCTCACGGGCGGCCTGCGCGAGGTGCTCCAGCAGCAGCTGGCCGATCCCGCGGCCCTGGTGGGCGTCCTGGACCAGGAAGGCGACCTCGGCCTCGCCGGAGGGCAGCAGCTCGTAGCTGGCGACCGCCAGGATCTTCTCGGCGACGGTGAGCACGAAGGCGACCCGGGCGTGGTGGTCGACCTGGGTGAACCGGCGGACGTCACGCTCCGACAGCGTCGGCATCGGGGCGAAGAACCGGAAGTACTTGGACTGGTCGGAGACCTGCTCGTAGAACTCGACCAGGGCCTCGGCGTCCTCGGGGACGATCGGGCGCATGTGCGCGGTCCGGCCGTCACGGAGCACGACGTCGGCCTCCCAGTGGGCCGGGTAGTCGCGGCCTCCGCTCTCCGCTGGGGCTGGCGTGGGATCGGCAGGCGTCACGATGGAAATGTACCGGGCGCAGGTAACGGGCAGGTGTCCGGCAGCGCAGTCGGGGCGCTCTGGCGTGCCCCTGCGCCGGATGGTCCCCCGCTGTTGCGAGAATGCCCGCCATGGCCCGTCGTACACCTGCACCGCCCGAGGACTTCGAGGAACACATTGTCGACATCGACGTCGGCGACGAGATGAGGGCCAGCTTCCTCGAGTACGCCTACTCGGTGATCTACTCCCGCGCGCTCCCGGACGCCCGGGACGGGCTGAAGCCGGTGCAGCGCCGGATCCTCTACTCGATGCACGACATGGGCCTGCGCCCCGACCGCGGCCACGTGAAGTCCTCCCGCGTCGTCGGCGAGACGATGGGCCGGTTCCACCCGCACGGCGACACGGCGATCTACGACGCCCTGGTCCGCCAGGCCCAGTCCTGGTCGCTGCGGGTCCCGACCATCGACGGCCACGGCAACTTCGGCTCGCCCGACGACCCGCCGGCCGCGATGCGGTACACCGAGTGCCGGATGGCGCCGGCCGCGGTCGCGATGACGGCGACCATCGACGAGGACACCGTCGACTTCCGGCCCAACTACGACGGCCGCGAGGTGGAGCCCTCGGTGCTGCCGGCGGCGATCCCGCACCTGGTGGTCAACGGCGCCACCGGCATCGCGGTCGGCATGGCGACCAACATGGCGCCGCACAACCTGGTCGAGGTCGTCCAGGCGCTGCGGCACCTGATCAACCACCCGAACGCCGACCTGGACGCGCTGATGCGGTTCATCCCCGGCCCGGACCTGCCGACCGGCGGCAAGATCATCGGCCTCGACGGCATCCGGGACGCCTACGACAGCGGCAAGGGCTCGTTCAAGATGCGGGCGACCGCGAGGATCGAGTCGGTGACCGCCCGCCGCAAGGGCATCGTGGTCACCGAGCTGCCGTACGGCGTCGGCACCGAGCGCGTGATCGAGGCGATCAAGAAGCTGGTCCAGGCCAAGAAGGTCCAGGGCATCGCGGACGTGAAGGACCTCACCGACCGCGAGAAGGGCCTGCGCCTGGTCATCGAGGTCAAGAACGGCTTCCACCCCGAGGCGCTGCTGGAGCAGCTCTACAAGAGCACCCCGCTGGAGGACTCCTTCGGGATCAACGCGGTCGCCCTGGTCGACGGCCAGCCGCGCACCCTCGGGCTCAAGCAGATGCTCGAGGTCTTCCTCGACCACCGCTACGAAGTCGTCCGCCGCCGGTCGACCTTCCGGCGCGGCAAGGCCGCCGACCGGCTGCACCTGGTCGAGGGCCTGCTGCTCGCGATCCTCGACATCGACGAGGTCATCCAGCTGATCCGGGCCAGCGAGAACGCCGAGGAGGCGCGCGGGCGGCTGATGTCGGTCTTCGACCTCTCCGAGATCCAGGCCAACTTCATCCTCGACATGCCGCTGCGCCGGCTGACCAAGTACTCCAAGCTCGAGCTCGACAAGGAGAAGGACCAGCTGCTCGCCACGATCGCGGGCCTGGACGAGATCCTCGGCGACGAGAAGGCGCTGCGGAAGGTCGTCTCCGACGAGCTGGCCGAGGTCGCCAAGACCTACGGGACCCCGCGGCGCACCGTCCTGCTGGAGGGCTCCGGCGTCTCCGCGACCGCGACGGCCACACCGCTGGAGGTGGCCGACGACCCGTGCCACGTCTACCTCTCCTCCACCGGGCTGCTCGCCCGGACCACCGGCGACGACCCGGTCGGCGAGGGCGGCGGGCGCGCCAAGCACGACGTGATCGTCTCCGCGGTGCGCACCACCGCGCGCGGCGAGGTCGGCGTCGTGACGAGTGCCGGCCGGGTGCTCAAGCTCGGCGTGCTGGAGGTCCCGGCCCTGCCGGCCACCGCCAACCACCCGAACCTGTCCGGCGGCGCCCCGGTCGGCGAGTTCCTCACCCTCGACGCGGACGAGCGCCCGTTGGCGCTGATGAGCTTCGACCCCGACGCCCAGGGCGTGGCGCTCGGCACCGCACAGGGGGTGGTGAAGCGGGTCAACCAGGAGTACCTGAGCAACAGGGACGACTGGGACCTCATCGCCCTCAAGGACGGCGACCGCGTGGTCGGCGCCGTCCAGCTGGTCACCGGCGAGGAGACCCTCTGCTTCGTCACCGACGACGCGCAGCTGCTGCACTTCGGTGCGGACGGGGTCCGGCCGCAGGGCCGTTCCGGCGGCGGCATCGCCGGCATCAAGCTCGGGCCGGGCGCCGCGGTCTCCTGGTTCGGCGCGATCACGAACGGCGAGGACGCGGTGGTGGTCACCGTCTCCGGCGCGAGCACCGCCCTGCCCGGGACGGAGTCCGGCGCGGTCAAGGTCACCCCGTTCGCCGAGTACCCCGCCAAGGGCCGCGCGACCGGCGGCGTCCRCTGCCACCGCTTCCTCAAGGGCGAGGACACCCTGGTGTTCGCGTGGGCGGGTCAGGCTCCCGCCCGGGCCGCGGCCGCCAGCGGCGCCCCGGTCGACCTGCCCGAGGCCGACGGCCGCCGCGACGGCTCCGGTACGCCGGCCAGCCAGCCGATCGTCGCCTGCGCCGGCCCGGTCGCGCACAGGCCGGCCGACGGCGTCGTGGGAGGCTAGGCGCATGAACCTGACCCGCACCCGTCGCGCCGCGGCCGCCCTGGTCGCGGTCGCCGCGATGTCCGTCGCGGTGGCCGGCTGCGGCGGCTCGTCGGAGAAGAAGGGCGGCGCGGACCCGCAGGCCGTGATGACGGCGGCGAAGAAGCAGTTCGACGAGGCCTCCAGCGTCCACCTGGCGATGGCCACCGACTCGCTGCCGACCGAGGGCAACGCCGTCCTCGGGGCGAACGGCACGCTCACCGACCAGCCCGCCTTCAAGGGCGACGTGAAGGTGCTGTTCAGCGGCTTCAACACGACGATCCCGGTGGTCGCGGTCGACGGCAAGGTCTACGCGAAGATCCCGCTGACGCCGAAGTTCGCGGCGATCGACCCGAGCGCCTACGGCGCCCCCGACCCGGCCGGGTTCGTCGACCCGGACACGGGCATCTCCGGACTGCTCCTCAAGATCGAGGACCTGAAGGAGACCGGTCAGAAGCGGGTCGGCAAGCAGGTGATCACCACCTACTCCGGGACGCTGCCCGGCGACCTGGTGGCGCCGATCATCCCGAGCGCGGACGCGTCCGGGACCTACCAGGTCGTGGTCGGGATCGACGAGGACGGCCGGATCGCGACGCTCAAGGTCACCGGCGACTTCTTCTCCGGTTCCGGCGACGTGACCTACGACCTGGTGTTCACCGACTACGACGAAGCCGTCACCGTCACCGCGCCGTGACCGGACCGCGTCCGGGGCCGCTGCTGGCCCTCGCCTCGGTGGCGGTCGCGTTCGCCGCGGCCGACACCTACGTGGTGGTGCTGTCGCTGCCGGAGATGATGGGCTCGGTCGGGCTCAGCGTCGAGGAGCTGCAGCGGGCGGCACCGATCATCAGCGGCTTCCTGCTCGGTTACGTGGCGATGCTCCCGCTGATCGGGCGGATCGCCGACCTCCGCGGCCGGATCCCGGTGCTGACCGCGTCGCTGCTCGTCTTCGCGTTCGGCTCGCTGGTCACCGCGGCGGCGTACGACCTGCCGAGCCTGGTGCTCGGCCGCTTCCTGCAGGGCGTGGGCGGCGGCGGGCTGGTCCCGGTGACGCTGGCCCTGGTCGCCGACATCTACCCCGCCGAACGCCGCAGCGTCCCGCTCGGCGTGGTCGGCGCGGTGCAGGAGCTCGGCAGCGTGCTCGGGCCCCTGTACGGCGCGGTGGTGCTCGTCTTCGGCACCTGGCGCGACATCTTCTGGATCAACCTGGCGGTCGGGCTGGTCCTGGCCGCCGGCATCGCGGCCCTGCACCGCCGCGGCGCCACCGGCCGGGAACCCGGGCCCCGGCGCCGCGCCGACCTGGTCGGGCTCACCCTGCTGGGCCTGTGGCTGGCGGCGCTGCTGCTGGTGATGCGGCAGCCGGACCGGCTGGTCACCTCCGTCGACTGGGGCGGGCCGTTCGTCCCGTTCGGCGACGGCGGCGGGTTGACCGGCTCGGTCTGGTGGTCCCCGCTGGGCCTGGTCGCCGCGGGCCTCGGGTGCGCCCTGGTGGCCTGGCTGCTGCTGGCGCCGCAGCCGTTCCTCGACCTGCGCGACTGGGGCGCGAGCGCCCGGCAGGCCGACCTGCTCGGCGCGCTGCTGCTCGCGGTGGCGCTCGGCGGGGTCATCCTCGCGTTCGCGTCCGCGGACCCGGAGGTCCAGGTCTTCTCCCCCGCCGGCCCCTGGTACCTGGCTGTCGCGGCCCTCTCGACCGTCGGTTTCGTGCTCCACCAGCGCCGGGCGCGTTCCCCGCTGGTGCCGCGTGGGTCGTTCGCGCAGCGGCCGGCCTGGGGCGCGCTGGTGGTCAGCTTCCTGGTCGGTTCGGCGCTGATCGCCGCGCTCGTCGACATCCCGGTCTTCGCCCGGGTCAGCATCTACGGCGACTCGCAGGTCAAGGCCGCGCTGGTGCTGGTCGAGTTCCTGGTGGCGCTGCCGATCGGCGCGGTCCTCGGCGGCTACCTGACCCGGGCGTTCCCCGCGGGCGCGGTCGCGGCCACCGGCATGGTGGCCGCCGCGGTCGGCTTCTGGGCGATGAGCCGGTGGGACGTCGACGCGCTGCACCACCTGTCGTCCAGCGCTGTCCTGGCGCTGACCGGGCTCGGGTTCGGGCTGGCGCTCGCCCCGGTGAACGCGGCCCTGCTGGCCTGCACCGACGACGCCGTCCACGGCGTCACCAGCGCGCTGCTCGTGGTCAGCCGGATGGTCGGCATGCTGGTCGGGATCTCGGCGCTCACGACGCTCGGGCTGCGCCGCTACTACGCCGTCTCCGCGGACTTCCCGGCGCCGACCGAGGTCTGTGACGGCAAGAGCCGCTGCGACGCCTACTCCGACCTGCTCCAGGGTGCCGGCGTCGAGCAGCTGCACGCGATCTTCGTCGGGGCGGCCGGGTGCGCGCTGGCCGCGGCCGTGCTCGCGCTGCTGCTGTTCCGCAACGCACCCACCCGGGCCGCGTCCGTCCTCGTAGGAGTGAGTGCATGATCGAGCCCGCGTGCAGCGCCGCCAGCGCCGCCGTCGACGAGCCGCTGATCGGGTCGGCGCCGGACGCCGTCGCCTGGGTCTGCCTGGAGCAGAACGGGCCGTGGGGCGCGAAGGCGTGGACCGACTCGCACCTGGACCCCGTGCTCGGGAAGGCGATCGAGACCGCCGCCGGCGAGCACGGCGTCCGGCCGTCCCTGATCCGGCGTACCGGGCGGCACGCGGACCCGGGCACCTCCACCCGCCGGCACGTGCTCGTCGCGTACGTCGTCCCCGGGCGGACCTGGCTGCTCAGCGGCACGGTCGCTGCCCCGGAGGCTCTGCTCGACCTCGACTGGGCCGCGGTGGCTGCCGGTGACATCGAGGCCGTACGGCGCTCGCTGCCCGGCGTGGAGCCCACCGGGCAGCCGCACCTCCTGGTGTGCACCAACGGGACCCGGGACACCTGCTGCGCCCGGCTCGGCCGACCCGTCGCGACGGCCGCGGCGGCGGCGTACCCGGACCAGGTGTGGGAGGTGACCCACACCTCCGGCCACCGGCTCGCGGCGACCACCGTGCTGCTGCCGGCGGGGGTGCTGCACGGCCGGGTCCTGGACGGCGCCCCGCTGATCGAGGCCGCGTCGCGGGGCGAGCTCGTCCTCACCGGCTACCGCGGCCGCTCGCACCTCTCCGCCGGCGCGCAGGTCGCGGAGGAGCACGTCCGTCGCACCGAGGGCATCCTCGGCCTGGACGACCTCGACGTGGTCCCCGAGGTCGACGCCTGGTCGGTGCGCCACCGCGACGGCCGGCGCTGGTGGGTCGCAGTGAGGCGGTCCGAGGAGGGCGAGCGCCCCGAGTCGTGCGGCAAGCCGGCCAAGCCGGTGACTCGCTATGCGGCCACCGTCGTCCGCTGACCCACGACTGCACTAGCCTCGCTGGCGTGAGCACCGAATTCGACGACCTGCTGGCCGCGAACCGCGAGTTCGCCGCCGACTTCACCCTCTCCGGCTTCGACGGCGTCGCCCACGCGGGCATCGCGATCGTGACCTGCATGGACTCCCGCATCGATCCCCTGGGCATGCTCGGCCTGAAGCCGGGCGACGCGAAGATCTTCCGCAACCCGGGCGGCCGGGTCACCGAGGCAGCCCTCGAGGCGCTCGTCCTCGGCGTCCACCTGCTCAAGGTGGAGCGGATCCTGGTGGTCCCGCACACCCGGTGCGCGATGGCCTCGGCCAGCGAGGAGCAGCTCCAGGAGCGGATCGGCGCGGCCGTCGGTCAGGACGTCTCCTGGCACGCCTTCCACGTCATCGAGGACCAGCCGCAGTCGCTGCGCCACGACGTCGCGAAGGTGCGCTCGCACCCGCTGATCCCGGACACCGTCGCGGTCGGCGGCTTCATCTACGACGTCGACTCGGGGCTGCTCGACCGGATCGTCTGACCGGCAGCCCGGCGCCGGCGTCGGCGTCGGCGTCGGCGTCGGGTTGGGGTCGGCTCAGACGAGCAGCGGGCTGACCAGCGGGACGTAGCCGGACGCCTGCCCGGCCTTGTTCGGGTGGTAGCTGTCCGAGACGGGGTTGGACAGGCCGTTCAGCCACTCCGGGGAGTCGCAGACCGCGTGCCCGACGAACCTGCTGGTCGGGTTGGCGAAGGTGAAGCCCTTCGCCGCGGCCTGCGCCGAGATCTTCGAGTTGATCAGGTCGGCCATCTGGTTCAGCCGGGTCTCCTCGGCCGGGCTGAAGAAGGTGGCGGCGTTGCAGTCCTCGCCGTTGAAGATCCGCGGGTACCCGACCACGACGACCTTCGCATTCGGCGCCTTCGCCCTGATGCTGGCGTAGAGCGTCGCGAGCGACCCGGGCAGGGTGTTGGTGATGTAGGCCCGCGCGGTGTCGATCCTGCCGTCGCAGTTGCTGGCCCAGCCGGGCTGGGCGCACTCGGTGAGCACCGAGGAGAAGCCGGCGTCGTTGCCGCCGACCGAGATCGTGACGTAGCGGGTCCCGGTCGAGAGCGCACTCAGCTGGCTGCTCGTGACGGTGGAGACCTTCGCGCCCGAGCACGCCTTGAAGGTCAGCGTGTAGCCCTTGGCGGCCGCGATCAGCCAGGGGTAGGCCAGGGTCGAGCGTTGGCACGACGTGCCGTCGCCGATGTAGCTGCGGGTGCCGACGCCCGAGGAGTAGGAGTCACCGAGCGCGACGTACGACGGTCCCGCCGCGTGCGCCGGTCTGGCCGAGACCAGGCCGGCGAGCAGGAGCAGCAGAGCGGCCACACCGGTGAGGGCGTGCAGACGGGATCGACGAGTCATCCGAGAACTCCTTGAGCGAGCGAAGGCCACCCCGCGTGACCCGGATCACACTCAAGCGGTCAGGCGGGCGGACTGTCCAGCACCCGGAGGGGACCTGTGGACTCAGCCGAGCCGCTCGGCCACGAACCGGAGCTGCGCCGGGGCCACCTCGCGCCAGTAGTCCGCGTCGTGTGCGCCCGGACGGAAGCTCTGCGCGGCCGGGTCGAGCCGGGCCGCGAAGTCGCGCGTCGCGGAGTAGAACGGGTCCGCGCGGCCGCAGTCGAGCCGGACCGGCACCCCGCGGAGCCACTCCGGGTGACCGAACACGTCGTGGGCGTCGAAGTCGGCCGCGGAGTCGAACGCCCCCGCCGCGGTCCGTGCGGCCGAGGTGAACAGCGCCGGGCTGGCGACGGCGACCGCGCGCACCGGCATCCGGTCGAGGCCGGCCAGCAGCAGGGCGCCGTACCCACCCATCGACCAGCCGTGCAGCGCCACCCGGTCGGGATCGGTCCCGTGCTCGGCGAGGACCGGGACCAGCTCGGACCGGACCATCGCGCCGGCGTCGCTGCCGTCGGCGCGCCGATGGTAGTAGCCGTGGTCGCCGCCGTCGACCGTGGCCAGCGCGAACGCGGGAGCACCCTTGCCGACGACGTCGTCCAGGACCCGGTCGAGGTGGAGCCTGGTCAGCGCCGTGCGTTCGCTGCCGCCGCGGCCGTGCAGGCTGATCAGTACCGGGAGCCCGTCCAGGGCGTGGCCCTGCGGCGCGGTCAGCGTCCAGCGCACCCGGCGGCCCGCGTGCGCCGAGCGGAACGACCCGGTCGTCGTGCCCGCCGGCAGTGCCCGGCTCTCCGGCGCGAGGCCGCACCCGGCGAGCACCGCGCCGGTCCCGAGAGCGGCCCCGCCGAGCAGCACGGCCCGCCGGGTCGGCCCGCTCATGCGTCGATCGCGTCCTGGTCGACCTCGTAGGCACCGGCCACGATGAAGTCCTTGCGCGGTGCGACCTCCGAGCCCATCAGCAGCTCGAAGACCTCGGCCGCCATCGCCGCGTCGTCGGCGGTGATCCGGCGCAGGGTGCGGTGCCGCGGGTCCATGGTGGTCTCGGCGAGCTGGTCGGCGTCCATCTCCCCCAGGCCCTTGTAGCGCTGCACCGGGTCCTTCCAGCGGACGCCCTTCTTGGTCAGCTCGGCGAGCTTCCGCTGCAGCTCCGGGTCGGAGTACGTGTAGATGTACTTCTCCATGCCCTTCTTCGGGTTGGAGAGCTCGATCCGGTGCAGCGGCGGGACGGCGGTGTAGACGCGCCCCTGCGTGACCAGGTCGGGCATGTACTTGAAGAACAGCGTCGCCAGCAGGCAGCGGATGTGCGCGCCGTCGGAGTCCGCGTCGGCCATGAAGATGATCCGGCCGTAGCGGGCCGCGTCGATGTCGAAGGTCCGCCCCGAGCCGGCGCCGACGACCTGGATGATCGAGGCGCACTCGGTGTTCTTGAGCACGTCGGCGACCTGGGCCTTCTGCACGTTCAGGATCTTGCCGCGGATCGGCAGCAGTGCCTGGAACTCCGAGTTCCGGGCCAGCTTCGCGGTACCGAGCGCCGAGTCGCCCTCGACGATGAACAGCTCGGACCGCTCCACGTCGTTGGACCGGCAGTCGGCGAGCTTGGCCGGCAGCGCCGAGGACTCCAGCGCGTTCTTGCGGCGCTGGGTGTCGCGCTGCTGCCGGGCGACCAGGCGGGTCTTGGCGGCGCCGGCGACCTTCTCCATGACGAGCTTGGCCTGGGCCTTCTCGGTCCGCTTGGTCGAGGTGAGGAACTCCTTCAGCTCGGCGCTGACCACCTTGCGCACGATCGACCGCGCGGCGGGCGTCCCGAGGACCTCCTTGGTCTGGCCCTCGAACTGCGGCTCGGCGAGCCGGACGGTGACCACCGAGGTCATCCCCTCGATGACGTCGTCCTTGATCACGTCGGCGTCGTTGACCTTGAGCACCCGGCCCGCGCGCATGGCGTCGTTGAACGACTTCGTGAGCGCGGCCTCGAACCCGGAGACGTGGGTACCGCCCTTCGGGGTGGCGATCACGTTCACGTAGGAGCGCATCTCGGTGTCGTAGCTGTTGCTCCACCGGACCGCGATGTCGACGAACAGCTCGCGCTCGACGTCCTGCGGCGTCATGTGGCCCTGCTCGTCGAGCAGCGGCACCGTCTCGGTGAAGGTGTCCGAGCCCTGGAGCCGGAGGACGTCGGTGACCGGGTCGCCGTGGGAGAGGAACTCGGCGAACTCGGAGATGCCGCCGTCGTGCTTGAACCGCTCGACGACCGGCTCGTCACCACGCTCGTCGCGGATCACCAGCTCGAGCCCGGGGACGATGAACGACGTCTGCCGGGCGCGGTTGATCAGGCCCTCGAGCTCGAACTTCGCGTCCTTCGTGAAGATCTGCTTGTCCGGCCAGAACCGGATCCGGGTGCCGCTGCGGCCCTTGGCGACCCTGGCTCCCTTGCGGGAGAGGCCGGAGGCCGCCGTGAACCCGGCTCCCGGGCCGTCGGCGTCGAAGACACCGGGGACGCCGCGCTGGAAGCTCATCCCCTGGATCGCGGGCGAGCGCTCCACGTCGACGTCCATCCGGGAGGAGAGCGCGTTCACCACGGACAGGCCGACGCCGTGCAGACCGCCGGTGGCCATGTAGGAGCCGCCGCCGAACTTGCCGCCCGCGTGCAGCTTGGTCGCGACCACCTCGACGCCGGGGAGCCCGGTCTTGGGCTCCTTGTCGGTCGGGATGCCGCGGCCGTTGTCGTGCACCTCGACCGAGCCGTCGGCGTGCAGGATCACCTCGACCTTGTCGGCGGCGCCGGCCAGGGCCTCGTCCACGCCGTTGTCGATGATCTCCCAGAGGCAGTGCATGAGCCCGCGCGTGTCGGTCGAGCCGATGTACATGCCGGGCCGCTTGCGGACCGCCTCGAGACCTTCGAGGACGAGGAGGTGCTGGGCGTTGTAGGTGTTGTCGGCGATCGGTCTTTCCTCACTGGCTCACGGGGTCGGGAAGAATCTACAAGGTCACGAACTCGCAAATTCGCCGCAACACCGGGCACGACGTGCCGATGATTGTTGGTGGAGTGAGTCACACTCGTTCCACCGCTCGTCTCAACGGACGACAACCGGGGCGAGCGGGAACAGATCCGCGTGATTGGATGTTGGACCCCGTGAAACCCGGGAGAGCAGTAACCAGATGCTCTGCACCGAGTTACTACGAGCAACACCAGGAAAGAGAGGCCACCGTGACCACTGCGACAGCCCCGAGCGCAGCCCCGCTGACCGCGGTAGACCGCTGCGACCGCTGCGGTGCCCAGGCTTACCTCCGCGTGTCCCTCCAGGGCGGCGGGGAGCTTCTCTTCTGCGCCCACCACGCGCGGGAGCACGGTGACAAGCTCCGCGAGATCGCGACGTACGTGCACGACGAGACCGACAAGCTCGCCGACACCCCGACGGTCACCACGGACGACGAGGCCTGACCCGCCCGCACCCGACGTCGACGACGCCCCGGTCCCTGTGACCGGGGCGTCGTCTTTTCCCTTTCCCCGCCCCCTGAGAGGCTCTCTGCCGTGTCCGCCCTCGAGATCCTGCTCGCCGTCGTCGTCGCGCTCGGCCTGGTCGGCATCCTGGTGCCGCTGCTGCCCGGCAGCCTGCTGGTCGCCGGCGCGGTGCTCGTCTGGGCGCTGTCCGAGGGCAGTACGACGGGCTGGGCGGTGCTGGTCGTCGCCGCGATGCTGATCGCCGCCGGCGCGGTGGTGAAGTACCTGGTCCCCGGTCGCCGGCTGCAGCGCACCGGGGTGCCGAACCGGTCCCTGTTCGCGGGTGCCGTGCTCGGCGTCGTCGGCTTCTTCGTGGTCCCTGTCGTCGGGCTGCTGATCGGCTTCGTCCTCGGCGTCTACCTCTCCGAGTGGCAGCGGCTCGACCACCGCCGGGCGTGGCCGGCGACCGTCGCCGCACTGCAGGCGATCGGCCTCGGCATCCTCATCGAGCTCGCCTTCACCACCCTCGCCGCCACGGTCTGGGCGGTGGCGGCGGTGTCGACCTCGTGACCGTCCTCCTCGCCCTGGCCGCCGCGGCCCTCTACGGCCTCTCCGACTTCGTCGGCGGGGTCGCGTCCCGGCGCTCCTCGGTCTGGCCGGTCGGGCTGCTCGCCTGCGCCGGCGCCCTGGCGGGCTCGCTGGTGATCGCCCTGGTCACCTCGGGCGACCCGACCTCGGGCCAGGTCGGCTGGGCCCTGCTCGCCGGCGTCGGGAGCGGACTGGGCACCGCGTTCCTCTACCGGGGCCTGGCGGGCGGGCGGATGGGTGTGGTCGCGCCGGTCTCCGGCGTCGGCGCGGTGCTGGTCCCCCTGGTCGTCGGCGTCGTGGGCGGCGACCGTCCGGCGGCAC
This sequence comes from Marmoricola sp. RAF53, assembly GCF_052114005.1. NCBI lineage: Bacteria > Bacillati > Actinomycetota > Actinomycetes > Propionibacteriales > Nocardioidaceae > Marmoricola > Marmoricola sp. RAF53. The sequence goes on from NZ_JBFRDX010000012.1 coordinate 120,017, forward strand.
TCGCCTGGCTGGGGATCGCGCTGGCACTGCCCGGCATCTGGTTCGTGGCGCGCGAGCCCTCCACCAGCCCGGCTTCCGGCGGCCCGAGCGGCCTGCTCGACGGCGTCCTGGCGGGGCTCGGCTTCGGGCTGCTCTTCGCCGCTCTCGGCCAGGTGCCCGAGTCGGCGGGGTACTGGCCGCTGGTGGGCACCCAGGTGGTCTCGGTGCTGACCCTCGCGACGGCCGCGCTCCTGCTCGGCGGCGACCCGGTACCGCGGGTCCGCGCCGATCTCGGCGGGCTGGTCGCCGGCGTGCTGGCGAGCCTGGCGGTGCTGTTCTTCCTGCTCGCCACCAGCCACGGCCTGCTGAGCATCGCGGCGGTGATCACCGCGCTCTACCCGGCGTTCACGGTGCTGCTGGCGATGGTCGTGCTGCGCGAGCGGGTGCACGCGGCCCAGGCCGTCGGCCTCGGGTTGTGCGCGGCGTCGGTGGTGCTGGTCTCGGTCGCCTGACCGTCTTCTGGCTGGACAGGTGTCCAGTTCTTGGGCGCGGGACCTGCGGCAGAACTGGAACGTGTTCTAAAGTCGGCGCATGACTCTGCAGGTGCACGACGAGAACCGGGTCCGCACGATCACCCTCGACCGGCCGGACGCGCTGAACGCCTTCAACGAGGCGCTGTACGACGCCACCGCGGACGCCCTCCTGGACGCCGCCGCCGACCCGGCCGTGGCGGTCGTCCTGCTCACCGGGGCCGGTCGCGCGTTCAGCGCCGGCACCGACCTGCTGGAGATGCACCAGCTCGCCACCGACCCCGACTTCGAGCGCGGCAAGCACGGCTTCCTGGGCCTCCTCGACGCCCTCGCCGCGTTCCCCAAGCCGCTGATCTGCGCGGTCAACGGCCTCGGGCTCGGGATCGGCGCCACCATCCTCGGCTTCGCCGACCTGGCCTTCATGTCCAACACGGCCAAGCTCAAGTGCCCCTTCACCAGCCTCGGCGTCGCCCCCGAGGCCGCGTCGAGCTACCTGTTCCCCCAGCTCGTCGGCCGCCAGAACGCCGCCTGGATGCTGCTCTCCGCCGAGTGGATCAGCGCCGCCGAGGCTCACGAGATGGGCCTGGTCTGGAAGGTGTGCGAGCCCGCCGACCTGCTCCCCGAGGCACGCCGCCACGCCGAGCTCCTCGCCGCCCGGCCGATCTCCAGCCTGGTCGCGGTCAAGCGCACCATGGTCGAACCCGTCCGAGCCGAGATCGCCGCCGCCCGCGAGCGCGAGAACGCCGCCTTCGCCGAGCTGATGGGCGGGCCCGCCAATCTCGAGGCGCTGACCGCCTTCGCCGAGGGTCGCGAGCCCGACTTCACGAACCTGCCCGAGGGCTGGTGACCCCGGTGACCGAGTTCAACCTCTCCCGCGTCTTCGGCACGGTCGCCGCCGCGGTCCCCGACCAGGAGGCCCTGGTCTGGCGGGACCGCCGGCTGACCTACGGCGCGATGGACGCCCGCATCACCGGCGTCGCGCACTACCTCGCCACCCAGGGGCTCGGCCGGCACGTCCGGCGCGCCGACCTGGCCGGGCACGAGCTCGGCCAGGACACCGTCGGCCTCTACCTGCGCAACGGCAACGAGTACCCGGAGGCCATGATCGCCTCCTACCGGGCCGGCGCGGCCGCCTTCAACATCAACTACATGTACGTCGAGGAAGAGCTCGTCTACCTCCTCAACGACGCCGGAACGAACGCGCTCGTCTACCACGCCGAGTTCGCCCCCCGGGTCGCCGCCGTCCTGGACCGGGTGCCGACCATCCGGGTGCTGATCCAGGTCGCCGACGAGTCCGGCCACGACCTGCTGCCGGGGGCGGTCGACTACGAGACGGTCGTGACGACCCCCGCACCGGTCAACCCCCTCCCCGAGCCGCTCGGCGAGGACGCCTTCCTGCTCTACACCGGCGGCACCACCGGGATGCCGAAGGGCGTGATCTGGCGCCAGCACGACGTGTACGTCGCCGCGATGGGCGGCCGGCCGTTCGGCTCGCCGGACCCGTACACGTCGTACGAGGAGATCGCGGAGGCCGCGCGCGAGGCCGGCGGCGGCATCCGGCTGCTGATGACCGCGCCGTTCATGCACGGTGCCGCGCAGTGGTCGACCTTCCACATGTTCACCGGCGGCGGCAAGGTCGTGCTGCCGGACAACATCACCAGCATGGACGCCGCCGACTGGCTGCGGACGACCGAGCGCGAGGGCGTGGTCAGCATCCCGGTCGTCGGCGACGCGATGGCCCGCCCGTTGATCGACGAGATCGAGCGCGGCGACTACGACCTGTCCGGCCTGGCGGCGATCAACAACGGCGGCGCGCCCATCACCCCCGGCGTCCGGCACCGGATCCACGAGGCACTGCCGAACATCCTCATCCTCGACGCGGTCGGCTCCTCGGAGACCGGCATCCAGATGAATCACTACTCGGCCGCCGGCGCCGAGGCGGAGACGGCCGTGTTCAACCCCGAGCCCGACACCGGCGTCGTCGACGACCTCCGCCAGCGCGTCCTGCAGCCGGGCGAGGGCGGTGGCTGGCTGGCGCGCCGCGGCCTGGTGCCGCTGGGGTACCTGGGCGACGCGGCCAAGACCGCACAGACGTTCCCGGTGATCGACGGCGTCCGCTACTCGGTGCCCGGTGACCGTGCCGAGCTCCTCGGGGACGGCCGCATCCGGCTGCTCGGCCGGGACTCGGTGACGATCAACTCCGGTGGCGAGAAGATCTTCGCCGAGGAGGTCGAGCGCGCGCTGGCCGCGCACCCCGACATCGCCGACGTGATCGTGGCCGGCCGTCCGTCCGAGCGCTGGGGCAGCGAGGTCGTCGCGATCGTGGCCCTGCGGCCGGGCGCGACCGCGACCGACGCGGACCTGCTCGCCGAGGCCGGGAAGCACGTCGCCCGCTACAAGCTGCCCAAGGCGATCGTGCGGCGTACGACGATCGCCCGCTCACCCTCCGGAAAGGCTGACTACCGGTGGGCCAAAGTGCAGGCTGAGGAAGGCTGAACCGGGCCGGGCCGTGAACCGTAGTCCCGGGTGACGCGTGCCACCGGGCCGCGTCGCCCGACGAACGGAGCCCGTCATGTTCGACACCCTCGACGGTCTGCCGGTGCACACCCTGGTGGTGCACGCGGTCGTCGTGCTCCTGCCCCTGGGCGTCCTCGGGACGATCGCGATCGCCGTGCACCCGGCCTGGCGACGCACCCACGGCCGGCTCGTCGTCGGTGTCCTCGCGGTCGCGACCGCGCTCGTCCCGGTCGCGGTCCTGAGCGGCGCGGAGTTCAAGAAGCGGGTCGGCGACCCCGGCCACCACGACCAGCTCGGACGGATGCTGATCTGGTTCGCACTGCCGGTCCTCGTGCTGGCCGTGATCCTGGTCGTGCTCGACCGGCGGGACCGCGCGGACGGAGGCGAGGAAGCATCCTCGTGGGCCGCGTCCCCGTCCCCCCGCACCACCTCGACCGGGACGGCGTCGACAGGCACCACCGTCGTCGCCGCGCTCGCCGTGGTGGCCGCGGTCGCTTGCGGCGTCCAGGTCTACCGGGTCGGCGAGTCCGGGGCCCGGGCGGCCTGGGGCGCCGTGGTCCAGAGCACCAACCAGTAGCCCCGGGCGACCAGGGATCACCAACGGCGAGGCTCCTCCCCCGCAGGGGAGGCGGAGCCCCGCCGTCAGCTTCCCCCGGACCGTCTGGGAGTTCGATCCGGGGACGTGGCGCCCGCTCACGCGGAGCGCCGGGTGAGCCACCTGGCCTTTGGGGAGTCAGGCGCCTCGTTGCCACTCAAACGCAGGATCCGGCCGCTGGCTATGTGTTCCCCGCGCTTGCTGGGCAAATGTCTGGACCGTTCCCCACCCCAGGGGGTGAGTTCTACCCCACGGGTCACGGTCTTCACAGAAAACCCGTGTCCGTCCGGGCTCGGTCCGCTACACATCTCCGTTCGCTCTGCGCGAGCAGGTGTCCGCGGAGCTGCCTGCACGATCTAGTGTTCGCCCCGATGGACGACAGCCCCGAGGACGACGCCCTCCTGAAGCGGCTGCTGGACGGCGACGAGGACGCCTTCCGGCAGGTCTACCGCACGACCCACCCGGGGCTGCTGCGCTACCTGACCGTGCTCGTCGGACCGGTCGACGCCGACGACGTCGCCGCCGAGGCCTGGACCCAGGCGTTCCGGGACCTCGGCACCTTCGCGGGCACGCTGGACGGCTTCCGCGGCTGGGTGACCACCATCGGCCGGCACCGGGCGCTCGACCTGGTGCGGAGCCGGCAGCGGCGCCCGGTGGTCGACGTCCCCGACGAGGAGCTGCTCGACCACGCGCTCGCGCCGGCCGCGGAGGCCGACGCCCTCACCCTGGTGACCACCGCCGAGGCGCTCCGGCTGATCGCCACGCTGCCGCCCGACCAGGCCGAGGCGGTGCTGCTTCGGGCGGTCGTCGGGCTGGACGCGAAGACCGCCGGGGCGGTCCTCGGCAAGCGCCCCGGCGCGGTGCGCACGGCCGCGTACCGGGGCCTGCGCACGCTGCAGAGAAGAATTCTTCCGGGCGACAGTGACGTTTCCGGCGTTCCCGACGCTGACGAGGTGAGATGACGACGAACCGCCCCCGCCTGAACCGCCGCGCCGCGGACCGGATGCTCGACGCGCCCGGGACGCCTGCCGGTGACTCCGTCGGCGAGATCCTCGCCGCCGCGACCGCCCCCTCTGCGGGAGACCTGCCCGGAGAGCTTCCCGGTGAGGCGGCCGCGCTGGCCCAGTTCCGGGCGCACGCGGCAGCAGTTCGACGCACCGCCCCGGGAGGAGCACCCGTGGTCGTCACGACGCGTCGCAAGCTCGCCGTACCGGCAGTCGCGCTGGCCGCAGCCGGCGTTCTCGCCGCCACCGGCGGCGTCGCGCTCGCCGCCTCCAACGGCGCCCTGCACGTCCCGTTCACCGGTCACGACAACCGGCCGGACAAGGCCCACACCGCCCCCACCGCCCCCGACGCCCCGGGGTCCACCAACCCGGGCCTGGGCGCGTCCGGTGAGCCGTCCGCCGCGACGACCGCCGGCGCCACCCCGAAGGCGCACCCGACCGCCGACCCGAGCCCGTCGCTGCGCGGCCTCTGCGTCGCCTTCCAGGCCGGTGCCACGCACGACGGCAAGACCAGTCCGGCCTTCACCGCCCTGACCAAGGCGGCCGGCGGCACGGACAACATCGCCACCTACTGCGTCGCGCTCCTCGGCACCCCGAAGGCGCACCCGACACAGCCGGCGCACCCGACCAAGCCCACGCACCCGGCCAAGCCGACCCAGGCGGCCAGCCCGACCAAGCCCGCGCACCCGACCAAGCCCGCGAAGCCGACTCAGGCGGCCAGCCCGACGAAGGGCCCGAGGACGCCGAAGGCGACCGACGCCCCGAGCCCCTGAGGGAACGCCCCTGAGGCAGCGCCTCCCGGGCACCAGCTGTACGGCGCAACACCCCGACGCGCCGGACAGGCGTTCTCCCCCCGGACGCCACATGACCCCACCTRCCTCGCCGCAGGTGGGGTCACGCGCTTTCGGATCAGAGGAGGTGTCCCGCTCGCAGGAGCTAGTCGACGACCGCGACTGCGACCCAGTTCTCGCGCAGGGAGCGGCGCAGCGCGATGGCCTGCCGGGTCTGCACCAGGATCGCGACGATCGCGATCACGACCACGGTGAGGTACCAGCCCCAGCTGTCCTGCACCCGGTCGGAGAAGGCGCTGCGGGTGAAGTCGTCGGAGTTGAGATCCCCGACGAGGAGCATCAGCCCGGCGGTGACCCCGATGGCGCCGGCGATCGAGGTGAACACGATCAGCACCACCGAGGGCATGTCCACCAGGACGGCGAACAACCCCAGCAGCGCCCCGACGACGATGCCGATGGTGACCGCGACCCAGCTCCAGTCGATCCCGAGCGCGACGACCAGGCCGGAACCGAGCGCGAACCCGGCCGCGGCCATGGCGAGGATCACCGCGACGGCGTAGAAGAGGTAGGCGAGCACCGCGAAGACGATCGCGAACACGATGCCGAGGACCCAGCCGAGCACCGTGCCGAGGAAGTGCTCGTCGCTGAAGCCCGCGACCAGGCCGGCCCCGAACGCGAAGCCGGCGAAGGCGCCCCAGATCGGGAACACGACCCGCATCACGAACTGACCGCCGAAACAGAAGAAGAGTCCCGCGATGATCGCCAGGACGCCCAGGATGATGTCTGCCATGGCGCGAGCCTAGGGTCCCGGCATCCTCCCCGACCCCACCGGAAACGGGCCATTTTCCGGCGTGGGGCCGGGTCCGCGAAAAGCGGTGGGCCGGCACCCCGGTGCCGTGTTCTCCTTCTCCGATGCGCTTCACCACGTACGCCGACCTCGCCCGCAACCCGCTGGTGCGTCGCGTTCTCGTCCTCGGCCTGCTGATCCGGATCCCGCTCTGGGCCTCCGGCATCGTCCTCACCCTGCACGTCGTCGACCACCTCGACCGGTCCTACACCCAGGCCGGCGCCATCGAGATGGTCTACTCGCTCGCCCTGGCCGTGAGCGGACCGTGGCGCGGGCGCCGCCTGGACCGGGTCGGCCTGCGTGCCGCGCTGGTGCCGTCGCTGGTCGTGCTGACGGTCTGCTGGAGCGTGGCGCCGTGGATCGGGTACTGGCCGCTGATGGCTCTGGTGGCGGTCGCCGGACTGTTCATGATGCCGACCTTCTCGATCGTCCGGCAGGTGCTGATCGGCGCCGTCCCGGACCACCAGCGGACGGCCGTGCTCTCCGTCGACTCGGTCGTCGTCGAATTCTCGTTCATGATCGGCCCCGTGCTCGGCGTCCTGGGCGCGGTCTACCTCCCGACGCCGGTGGCGCTGTTCGGGTTCCAGGTCTGCACGATCCTCGGTGGCATCGCACTGTGGTGGGCGAACCCACCGCTGGGCAACGAGACCCAGGACCACCGGGACGGCCCCGCTCCGCGGGTCCGGGAGTGGCTCTCCCCCGCGGTCGTCGCGATCCTGGTGATCGCGGCGTCCGCGACGGTGATCCTGACCGGCGAGGACCTCGGCACGGTCGCCGCGATGCGGGAGATGGGCCACACGAGCTCGATCGGCTGGGTGCTCGCGCTGTGGGGCTTCGGCTCCGCGGTCGGCGGGATCGTGTACGGCGCCCYGCACCGGCACCCGCCGGCAGGAGTGCTGCTCGCCCTGCTCGCCGCGAGCACGATGCTGGTCGCGGTCACCGACGGGAGGCTCGCCTTCACCGTGGTGCTGTTCGTGTCCGGGCTGTTCTGCGCACCCACGATCACCGCGACCATCGACGACCTCTCCCGCGCGGTCCCGGCGCGGGTGCGCGGCGAGGCGATGGGGTGGCACGGGTCGGCGCTCACCCTCGGCGGCGCCATCGGTGCCCCGCTGGTCGGCGCGGCGATCGACCGCGGCGGCTGGCAGTCCGGGTTCGAGGTCGCCGGCCTGCTGGGCCTGGTCAGCGCCCTGATCGGGCTGAGCCTGCAGATGCGACGACGGCGCCCGGCAGAGCCGGACGCCGTCGTGGAGGCAGTGCTGTCAGAGGTCGATCAGTCGAGATAGTCGCGCAGGACCTGCGAGCGGCTCGGGTGCCGCAGCTTCGACATCGTCTTCGACTCGATCTGGCGGATCCGCTCGCGCGTCACCCCGTAGACCTTGCCGATCTCGTCGAGGGTCTTCGGCTGGCCGTCGGTGAGGCCGAACCGCATGCTCACGACGCCGGCCTCGCGCTCGGACAGGGTGTCCAGCACGGCGTGCAGCTGCTCCTGGAGGAGCGTGAAGCTGACCGCGTCGGCCGGGACGATCGCCTCGGAGTCCTCGATCAGGTCGCCGAACTCGGAGTCGCCGTCCTCACCCAGCGGGGTGTGCAGCGAGATCGGCTCGCGGCCGTACTTCTGGACCTCGATGACCTTCTCCGGGGTCATGTCGAGCTCCTTGGCCAGCTCCTCCGGGGTGGGCTCGCGGCCCAGGTCCTGGAGCATCTGGCGCTGCACGCGGGCGAGCTTGTTGATGACCTCGACCATGTGCACCGGGATGCGGATGGTGCGGGCCTGGTCGGCCATGGCGCGGGTGATCGCCTGCCGGATCCACCAGGTCGCGTAGGTCGAGAACTTGTAGCCCTTGGTGTAGTCGAACTTCTCGACCGCGCGGATCAGACCGAGGTTGCCCTCCTGGATCAGGTCCAGGAAGAGCATGCCGCGACCGGTGTACCGCTTGGCCAGGGAGACGACGAGACGCAGGTTCGCCTCGAGCAGGTGGTTCTTCGCGCGCTTGCCGTCCTCGGCGATCCACTCGAGCTCGTCGAGCATCTTGGCGCTGATCTTGCCGCCCTTGCCGAGCTTCTCCTCCGAGAACAGGCCGGCCTCGATCCGCTTGGCGAGCTCGACCTCCATCTCGGCGTTCAGCAGCGGGACCTTGCCGATCTGCTTGAGGTAGTCCTTGACCGGGTCGGCGGTCGCACCGGCGACCATGACCTGCTGCTCGGGCTCGTCGGTGTCGTCGGCGGCGGAGACGGTGAAGGCCTGCTTCTCGTCCTCCTTGATCGTCGGGTCCGCCTTGACGTCGGCCTCGAACTGCTCGTCGGGGACGTCGGCGAGGACCGGCTTGCCGTCAGGGCCGAGGACGACGGCGGTCGCCTGCAGCTCCTCCGCGGTGGCGGCCTTCTTGGCCGCTGCCTTCTTCGCGGGGGCGGACGAGGCAGCCTTCTTCGCGGCGGGAGCGGCCTTCTTCGCAGGCGCGGCAGCCTTCTTCGCCGCGGTCTTCTCCGCCGGCTTCTCGGCAGCCTTCGTGGTCTTGGCAGGCGCCTTCTTCGCGGCCGAGGCAGTCTTGGCGGTGGACTTCCGGGTGGTCGCGGTGGACGAGCTCGAGGACAACGAGTTACCTCTCGGTCTTACGTGGGATGGCACTTCTCGGGCGCGGCAAAGCCCGTACCTGTCAACAGCCGCGCCGCCATTCTGTCATGACGCCGGTGAAAACCAACGATCGGACCCGCGGTTCAACGTCCACGGGGTCCCGAGGAGCGGGTCAGCAGGAGGGTCACGACCAGGAACGCGGTCAGCGCCAGGATCATGACGACCAGCAGGACACCCATCAGGCGCACCTCTCTCTCGGCGGGAATTCACCCGTACCCGTCGGGAGCCGCACCATGTACCCGGGTCAGCCGGCGGCCTTGGCCGCGGCCTTCTTCTCCTTCTTGTACGCGCGGACCTTGCCGAGCGACTCCGGGTCGACGACGTCGGCCACCGAGCGGAATCCGTCCAGGCTGTAGTCGCCCACAGCCTTCTCCCATCCGGCCGGCTTCACGTCGAGCTGCTTGGCGACCAGGGCGGTGAAGATCTGCGCCTTCTGCTTGCCGAACCCGGGCAGCGCCATGACGCGCTCGACCAGCTCGGCACCGGTGCCCGCCTCGGTCCAGATCTTCGCCGCGTCGCCGTCGTAGGTGTCGGCCACCTCGCGGGCGACCGCCTGGATCTTCGTCGCCATGGACCCCGGGAAGCGGTGCACCGCCGGCGGCGTCGCGCAGAGCGCGGCGAACGCCTCGGGGTCGGCCTCGGCGATCCGCTGCGGGTCGAGCGTGCCGAACCGCTCGAGGACCTTCGCCGGACCGCGGAACGCGTGCTCCATCGGGTACTGCTGGTCGAGCAGCATGCCGAGGAGGAGCGCGAACGGGTCGTCGGTCAGGACCTTGTCGGCGGTGTCGTCACCGGTGATCTGGATGGCCATGACGGCCATCCTGCCAAAGGTTGCCCGCACCCCGGTACGCGCCGATCCGTCCACTGATTAGGCTGGTGGTGATGAATGCGTCCGACGACTACTGCGAGCTCTGCGACCTCCCGCTGTCCACCTGCATCCACGGCCGGCCGCCGGCGCCGCCGCCGGAGAAGGCCACCCGGGCCGCGAGCGCGCCGAAGGCCCGCACCCGGTCGACTGCTCCGGCCAGGACCGCCGCCACCACGTCCCGCCCGGCCCTCCCCGGCCGCTGGACGAAGCCCGAGGCGTTCAAGCCGCTGATCGTGGCGGTCCTCGAGGAGGCCGGCGGCGAGCTGGACGCGGACGATGTCTTCCTCGAGCTCGAGATCCTCACCGAGGGCAAGCTGCTCCCCGGGGACGGCGAGCTCACGCCCGAGGGCGAGCTCCGCTGGCGATACGCCGCCCGGCGTGCCCGGATGGCACTGATCAGCGAGGGACTGATGACCAAGGCCGGGCCGGGCATCTGGAAGCTCGCCTGACCCGCGTGCGCGACGAACGCCGACTGCCGGCCCGGACCCCGGAGTCGCGGGCCTTCGCCGAGCGCGTCGAGCTCGTGATGGCGCTGACCGCGCGCCTCAACGCGCTCCCCTTCGACGACCTCGACGGACGCCGGAAGCTGTTCACCGAGATCTTCGGCGGCCCGGTCCCGGACTCGCTGTCGATCCTGCCGCCGTTCTACTGCGACCACGGGCTGGGCGCGACCTTCGGGGAGCAGGTCTTCATCAACCAGGGCTGCTCCTTCCTCGACCTCGGCGGCATCACGATCGGCGACCGGGTCCTGATCGGCCCCCGGGTGACCCTGACCACGGCGGGCCACCCGGTCGAGCCCGCCGAGCGGTTCGACTTCATCACCCATGCCCCGATCGTGATCGAGGACGACGTCTGGATCGGTGCGGCCGCGACCGTCACGCCGGGCGTCACCATCGGCCGGGGTTCCGTGGTCGGCGCCGGGGCCGTCGTCGCGCAGGACGTGCCGCCGATGAGCGTGGTGACGGGGACCAGCATCGTCGAGCGCCGGCGCCTGGGGTCGGCCGGACGTTCCTGACGTCAGGAAGGCTGGTCTGCGGGGTCCGGGCCCATCGCCCGGGCGCTCATCTTCGAGAACAGCCGGACCAGCCGGTTGCGGCCCATCGGGAAGAAGATCCTCGCGCCGATCCGCAGCTGCGGGTGTGCCAGGTGCACCGGCCCCCTGCCGAGCCGGGCGAGCGCCTCCGCGACGACCGCCTCCGGCTTCGCGGCGCCGCGAGCTGGCTCGTCGGGACCCGATGCCAGCCCGCGCTGGTGCCGGAGCGTGCGCAGGCCCGGGGTGTCGGTCTCGCCGAGCACGAGCCCGAGGACGTCGACCCCGCGCGGCTGCAGCTCGCACCACAGCGCCTCGGCGAAGACCATGTCGAACGCCTTCGAGGCGCCGTAGGTGACCATGTTCGGCGCACCCGCGAACCCGGCGCCCGACCCGAAGACGACGATGCCGCCGCGACCGCGCTCAGCCATCGGGCCGCCCAGGCGGTGGCAGAGCTGGACCAGCACGGTGCAGTTGCGGTGCACCATCGCCTCGGCCACCTCGACGGGTTGCGTCAGGAACGACCGGTAGACCGGGTCCGCGCCGGCGCAGTGGACCAGGAAGCCGATCTCCAGGTCGGCTACCGCGTCGGCGATCGCGGCCGCGGCGTCGGGGCGGGTCAGGTCGAGGGCCAGCACCCGGGTGCGGACACCGTGGCGTTCCTCGATCTCGCCGGCCACCTCGGCGAGCACCGCCTCGCGCCGGGCGAGCAGGACGACGTCGAGCCCGCCTGCGGCGAGCGCGTCGGCGAACGCGGCACCGACACCGTCGGAGGCGCCGACGACCAGGGCCCAGGGGCCGTACTTCGCGGTGAGGTCCACGGCTCAGCCCCCGACGCTCGCGAAGCGGGCGGGCGTGAACGTCCGGGTCGCGATCCGCCAGCCGGCGGCGGTGCGCACGAGGCGGTCGGCGTACGAGCCGGCGGCGGTGACCCCGCCGGTGCCGTCGGGGTTCATGATCAGCGCGTCGACGTAGGCCCGGGCGGTCGCCTCGTCCCCGTCGACCTCGGCGACCACGTTGGTCACCCGGTGCAGGGTGTGGCCGGCCCCGGCGTGCGCGGCGACCATGAAGGTCACCAGCTCGTCGGCTCCGGTCCAGCTGCCCACCGGCCCGTAGTCGACGACGCAGTCGGCGGTGAAGCAACGGCGGAGCAGGTCCCAGTCACGTCCGTCGATCGCGGTGGCGTAGCGGATCAGGACGTCGCCGACCTCCTGACGGTCCCGCCAGGCCGACTCAGTGGCCGACTCGGGGCCGGACTCGGGTGTGCTCATCGGGGTCTCCGTTCGGGTGGGCGACGGCGCGGGGCCGGGCCGAAGGCATTCCTACCAGGGATCGGGCCCGTCCCCGCCTCGAACGCCAGGTTCCGGTCGGTCGACCGCTCAGGGCCGCTCCCGGGCTACTCAAGGCCCGTCGTCGCGTCGCTGGCGGCCCGCTGAGCAGTACCTACCCAGGCCGGCCCACCCGCCTCCGGGCAGTGCCGCCAGCGGCTTTCGTAGTGGTCCGGCCAGGGACGCCGGAACCCCCACCACGAAGGAAATCTGATGCGTACGTTCTCCAAGATCGCTCTCGCCGCCGCCGCTGTGACCGGCGTCTCGGTACTGGCCCCCGGGCTGGCCGGAACCGCCAACGCGGCCACGGCCGCCGACGCGACGCCGACGAACTCGGCGTACGCCGCGGCGGTTCTGAAGGACAGCCCGTCGGCATTCCTGCAGGGTCTCAACGACGTGACCGGCAAGACCGCCAACGGCACCGTGGTCGGGGGCTCGACCGCGACCAAGCTGCCCAACGGCGACCCGGCGCTGGCCTTCAACGGCAACGGCCAGTACGCCCAGTTCTCCGACAACAAGGCCTTCGAGGTCGACAACACCGGCGTGCTGACCGCGGAGTACTGGATGCGTCCCGACGCCCT
>NZ_JBFRDX010000013.1:0-121320 GCF_052114005.1 Marmoricola sp. RAF53
TCGTCATCGTGACCACGACGGTGGCGGCGATGCCGCCTGCTTTCGGGGCGTCGCGGCGGGTCTCGACGTACTCGATGAACGCCTGGCCCAGGCGGATCGGGCGGGCGACCTTCTCCCCGGCGGTGCCCTCGACCGCGGCCCGGTGCTTGGGAGCGGCCAGGGCTTCGAGGTGGCGGGCCAGCATCTGCCCGACCAGGACCGGGAGCTTGAACCGGCCCACCATGGAGCCGTGCCCGTCGGGGTTCATCGTCAGGGACGCCGTCTCCCGTGCCCGGCGCTCCTCGGACTCCAGCAGCTTGCGTTCGTGGTCTTCGGCGACCTCGGGGGCGACGACCTCCAGGATCCGACGGCCCAGGAACCGCAGCTCTTTGGGGTCGTGGTGCTCGGCCAGGGCGACCAGATGTGCTTCGGCTTCGGCCTTCGCGCTCGGCAACGCCTCGACCGCGTCGAGGATCACTGCTGCCTGCTCGACCGACACGGTCCCGGCGCTCATCGCGTCCGCGGTGGTGTCGTGAGAGTCCAGGCGACCGGCCAGCTTTACGGCCCGGTGCGCGGCGGGCTTGGTCGTACGGGTCGCGTTGGCCCACCAGCCCGCGGTGTTCGCCGCACCCAACGGGTCACCGACCTGGTGCCGGTCGGCCTCGGCCAGCAGCCGCAGTTCCAGGGCGTCCAGACGGCGCTTAGCGACTGCGAGCGCAGGCAGGAGATCGGTGAGGTCGGCGGGGGTCAGGGACCAGGTCGGAGCAGCGCCGTGTTCGTCGAGCAGCTCCCCCAGGGCAGAGACCAGCTGCGCCACCGGATGCGGTGGCGCAGAGGTCAGAGAGCCCGAGGTCATGAGTACAGATTAGGAACGAGCGTCGACAGTTTCGGACCGGTTTTCGCCCTATCCACAGGTGGTTTCGAGACAGGCGCTGCGCGCCTTCCTCAACCAGCGGCGGTGGGGGCCGGGGGTGGGGGCCGGGGGGTGGGTTTCGAGACAGGCGCTGCGCGCCTTCCTCAACCTCCGAGGGCACCTCACGCCTCCCGCGCCGCCTGCTGGATCGCCGCCGCGACCGCGTGCACCGCCGGCGTCGAGCTGCGTCGGGTGAGCACGTAGACGTCGCGGCCCACTGCTCCCCCGGCGGCCGGGCGGACCGTGACGCCGGCGGCCTCGTGGGCGCGGGCGAGCTGCGGGAGCAGGGCGGCGGCGCCGGTCGTGCGGACGAGCTCGAGGAGGATGACGAAGTCGTCGGAGGTGTAGCGGATGTCGGGTTCGAATCCGCCGTGCTGGCGGCAGACCCGCAGCTGCATCTGGTGATGCCCGGTGCCCGGCTGGCAGGCGGCCCACGGGCTGGTCGCGAGGTCGGCGAGCGCCACCTCCGGGCCGGCGGCCGCCGGGTGCCCCTCGGGCAGGACGACCATCAGCGACTCGTGGAGCAGGATCTCGCGGTGCAGGTCGTCGTGGACGGGGTGCGGCTGGTCGACGTACTCGTCGCCGAGGACCAGGTCGAGCTGCTGGAGCCGGAGCGCCGGCACGGACTGCTCGACCTCGGCCTCGGTGGCCTCGACCCGGATGTCGGGGTGGGTCTCGGCGAGGGCACGGATGGCCGGCGCGACGATCCGGAGCACCGCCGACTGGAAGGCGGCGACCCGGACGACGCCCGCGACCCGGCCGGCGGCGACCGCGGCGAGCTCTGCCTCGGCCGCCTCGACGCCTTCGAGGATGGTCGCGGCGTGGGCGACCAGGACGTCGCCGGCCGCGGTCAGCCGGACGTTGCGCCCGACCCGTTCGAGCAGCGGGACCCCGGCTTCGCGCTCGAGGACGGCGAGCTGCTGCGAGATGGCGCTGGGCGAGTACCCGAGGGCCCGGGCGGTGGCGTGCACGGTGCCGCGCTCGCGGACCTCGCGCAGCAGGCGGAGGCGGTGGAGGTCGAGCATCCGTTCAGATTACCTGAACGGATATGTGCATGAATGCGCGATGGACCTGAACGGTTGACGTCCCGCACGCTTGTCCCGTGGGTTCCCTCTACTGTCTCCTCTCCGCCGCCGGCTTCGGTGTGATGGCGATCTTCGCGAAGCTCTCGTACGGCGCGGGTGTGAGCGTCGGGGCCCTGCTCGTCGTCCGCTTCGGGCTCGCCGCGCTGATCCTCCTCGCCGTCGTGGCCCTGACCGGCGGACTGGCGCGGCTGGACCGGCGGACCACGCTGGTCGGCCTGGCGATGGGCGCCTGCGGGTACGCCGTCCAGGCGGGCCTCTACCTGGCCGCGGTCAGCCGGGTGGACGCGTCCCAGGTCGCCCTGGTGTTCTCGGTCTACCCGGTCCTGGTGATGGTGGCGGCCGTGCTCACCCGGCGCGAACCCGCCTCCCGGCGTCGCTCGCTGGCCCTGGCCGTGGCGATCGCCGGCCTGGTCTTCGTCGTCAACGGCGCCACCGCCGGATCCTTCGACCTCACCGGCGCGCTGCTCTCCTTCGCGGCCGCCGTCGTCTACACCGCCTACATCCTGGTCGGCGACCGGGCGACCGCCGGGACCGACCCGGTGCCGCTGACCGCGATGGTCTGCCTGGGCGCGTTCCTCAGCTGCCTGGTCGGCACCTCGCTCCTCGGCGGCGTCGACCTCGGGTTCGGGATCGAGGGCTGGTTCTGGCTCGTCGTGCTCGTCGGCGTCAGCACCGTCGCCGCGATCCTGCTCTTCTTCGCCGGGCTGGCCCGGGTCGGCCCGACGGTGACCTCGCTGCTCTCCGTCACCGAGCCGGTCGTGACGGTGGCGGTCGCGGCGCTGGTGTTCGCCGACGCGCTCAGCACGGTGCAGGTGCTCGGCGGCCTGCTCGTGCTCGTTGCCGTCGTCATCGTCCAGTGGCCGACCGCGGCGCGACTGCCTCAGATCGTGGAGCCCGACGACCGCGCGCTCGTGCCGACCGCCTGAGCGGCCCTCACCTCGGGGCACCGAAGAGCGACCCTCAGAGGAACCCGCCGGCGCGCAGCCAGCGCAGCGAGAAGTACCCCCACAGCGGGGGCAGGTAGTTGGTGCAGAGCCGGTGGGTGATCGCGATCGCGAACGCGGTCGAGTCGTCCACGCCGCAGGCGATCAGGCCGGCGGACAGGGTCGCCTCGGCGGCCCCGACCCCGCCGGGCACCGGGATCAGGCTGGCCAGGACCGAGGCGCCGACGTTGACGAGCACGAGCTGCGGCAGCGTGAGCGAGACGCCGTAGCCGAGGCAGACGGCGCCGAGCGCGAGGGCGAAGACGACCTCGCCGAGCAGGTTCCCGCCGAAAAGCTGGAGCCGCTTGGACCGGTCCCGGAGCACCCGCAGCGCCTCGATCCCGGACCGCAGCTGCGGCAGCACCTTCTCCCGGATCGCGGGGACCGCCACGACCAGGACCACGCTGACCACCACGGCCGCCAGGATGGCCACCACGAGTCGGCTGTCCGGGGCGCCGAGGTGGAAGCCGCCGGTGTCGGGGCGGACGTCCGCGAGCGGGAGCAGCAGGAGGACCAGCGCCAGCTGGACGAGCTTCTCGGCGAGGTCGTCGATCGCCCCCGACGCGACCGCCTCCGCGGACGTCCCGCCCTGGCGCTGGACGAACCGCACCGTCGCGGCGACCGAGCCCGCCGAGCCGGGCACGGACAGGTTGATGAACTTCATCGCCGACTTGAGCGCCACGCACGCCTGCAGCGGGAGCGGGGTCCGCACGGCACCGCGCAGGGACGCGGCCTCCGGCAGGAAGCCGACCTGGGCGAGCAGCAGCGCGACGAGCAGCCAGACCGGGTCCGCGGTGCGCAGGTTCCGCCAGATCGTCGCGAACCCGATGTCGGCGAGCTGGCTGATCAGCAGGTAGACGGAGAACCCGACCGCGGCGGTGACCAGGAGGTCGCGCACCCGGACCCGGCGCAGCGGCGCGATCTCGACCGCGTCGGACCCGGTGGCCTTCGCGGCCGCGCTCCGGAGCTCGTCGAGCTCGACCTCCGAGTGCCGCGCCGCGTCCCGGGTCGCCGGGCTCAGCGCGCCGCGCTGGAGGTACGGCAGCGCCGCGACCACGAGCTCGGGGCCCGCGCCCCGTACGGCAGCCGCGAGCGCGCGGTCGGCGCCGACGCGCACCGTCGAGGAGACCAGCAGCTCGGCCGCGTCGACCGCCTTCGAGGTCGCCGGCGCCCCGAGCGTGGCCGCGTGGAACCCGACCAGCTCGGGGTAGCCGTGCGCGACCACCACGTGGCCCAGGTGGAGCCGGCCGTGGGCGATCCCGGCGTCGTGCAGGCGTCGTACCTGGCGCCAGACCTCGACCAGCACCTCGTCGGAGGGGCAGTCGGCCTCGTCCAGGGTCCCGGTCCCGGGCCGCCGGGTGACGATCCCCGCGTGCCCGCCCTGCCCGAGCGCCGCGATCACCACCTCGGGGACGCGGACCCCGGCCTGCGCCGCCAGCAGCGTGGCGAGCGCCTCGTGCTCGACCTGCTCCAGCCGTCCCACCGGCGCGCTCCGCGGCGGGTCCCGGTAGGCGAGCAGCCGCCACCGCCGGGCGAGCCGCTGCGCGTCCTGGGAGTCGCGGCCGAGCACGCGGACGTGCACGACCCGGCCGTCCGGCTGAGTGCCCTCGTACGCCGACGCCCCCGGCTCCTGACGACGCAGCGGGTGCACCTCGGCGAGGGGTACGCCGAGCGCCTCGACCGAGGCACGGACGTCCGCCGACGGCGGGAACCCGGCCGCCGAGCCGAGCAGGACGCGCGTCGTGGTGCCGGCCGCGAGCCCGAGCGCGAGCGCCCCGAGAACCTCCGAGGGCAGCGCGGCACCGAGCGCGACCAGCCCGGCCGCCGATGCGACGACGGCCCAGCCCAGCGCCCGCCGGACGCCGGTGACCAGCTCGGCCCCGGCGACGACCGCCAGCGCCACGACCACGCCGAGCCGCTGGTCCGGGAAGCCCCAGCGGCCCCAGGGGGTACCCGCGGTCCACCAATCGTCCGCGACGACCCGGGAGAGCACGGCGCCGAGGCCCAGCAGCAGCCCGAGCGCGACGCCGACGTCCCGCAGCAGGAGCCAGCGGCGCTGCACCAGCGCGGCGACCACGATCGCCAGGCACCCCGCCGCGGTGCCCAGCAGGACCAGGTGCCAGACGGCCGGTGCCCAGCCGAGGACGGTCACGACGGCGTCGGCGACCGCACGGTCCTGCTCCCCCGCCCCGCGGGCGACCAGCGCCGCGGTCCCGGCCAGCACGGTCGTCGCGACGCCGAGCACGGCGTCCAGCGTCCGCCGGTTGCGCCGGCCGGACTCGGCGGTGAGCAGGATCCCGGGACGTACCGTTCGGCCTGCTCCGGCCACGATCCCTCCTCGGTGCGGGTGGGCGGCGAGCTCACAGACTCTCGACGTTAGGAGCCGCCCGGCACCGGTTGCACCACGAGATCGCGTAGTCCGCGGGCGCGTCAGCCGCCCGGGTGCCCGCCCGGGGGCCGGCCCGGGGGCCGGTCCGGATCGCGCAGCGCGAGGTGGAGCTGCGTGCGCGAGGTGACGTCGAGCTTCCGGAAGATCTTGCGCAGGTGGTAGTCGACCGTGCTCGCCGAGATGAACATGACCGTGGCGATCTCCGCGTTCGACAGCCCGGTGCTGGCCAGCTCGGCGATCCGTGCCTCCTGGGCCGACAGCCGCGCCCGGCCGTTCGCGTGGTCGCCGCGGGGCGCCCGGGCTCCGGTCGCGGAGAGCTCCCGCACGGCCCGCTCGGCGAACCCCGTCGCGCCCATCCCCGCGAACACCTCGTACGCCGCGGTCAGCTCGCGGCGCGCGTCCAGGCGGCGTCGCTGGCGGCGCAGCCACTCGCCGTAGACCAGCCGGCTGCGGGCGAGCTCGGCGCGCATCCGGCTGCCCTCGAGATGGGCGACCGACTGCTGGTACCAGTCCTCGGCCGTCTCCTCGTCCGCGAGCAGCGCCCGCGCGCGGGTCTCGATGCCCCGTGCCCAGCCGGTCCCGGACGCGGTGCACGCCGCGAGGCTCTCCAGCGCCGCGCGGCCCCGCTCGACCTCGCCGCAGCGCGCCGCGGCCTCGACCGCCTCGGACAGCGCCCAGCCGACGTACGGGACGCCGCGGGGGAAGCGGCTGGCGGTCTCGGCC
Organism: Marmoricola sp. RAF53; assembly: GCF_052114005.1. Classification (NCBI taxonomy): domain Bacteria; kingdom Bacillati; phylum Actinomycetota; class Actinomycetes; order Propionibacteriales; family Nocardioidaceae; genus Marmoricola; species Marmoricola sp. RAF53. Next base: position 6,073 of record NZ_JBFRDX010000013.1, read on the forward strand.
TGCTCCAGCGCCTCGGCGTAGCGGCCGCGGCTGTTGCAGAGGACGGCCCGCGACCAGTGCACCATCGCCAGGCCGATGCCCTCGCCGCGCTCGCGGAGCAGCGGCTCCGCGGTCGCGTACAGCTCCTCGGCGGCGGCCTCGTCGCCGAACCAGGCCGCGAGGATGCCCGCCGCGTACTGCGGCGGCCGGATCCCGATCGACTCCCAGATCTGCTCGCCCTCGCGGGTCGCGCCGACGGCAGCGCCGAGGTCGCCGGTGAACGCGTGGAAGGCCGCGTGCGACGACAGCGTCGCCCCGAGTGCGACGAAGGAGCCGGACTCCCGGGCGAGCGCGCCGCCCCGGTCCAGCAGGGCGAGCCAGCCGTCCTCGTCGTAGGCGATGATCGAGAGCCGGCAGGCCAGCCACATCCAGCGCAAGGAGATCTCGGCCGGGACCGCGTCGTCGTCCAGGGCCCGGACCGCTCCCTTGATCGGCCCGGCCGCCGCCGCCGGCCCGAGGGCGAGCAGGGTCGCGAGCGCGTCGAGCACCGCGTCGGGCGCGGTGGCGTCGCCCGGGGCGGGGCGGGGGATCTCCAGGGCCGCGCGGGCGAGGCCGACGGCGCGGACACCCTCGGTCAGGTCCCCCATGAAGACCGCGGCGGTGAGTGCCTCGAGGTGGATCTCCCGAGCCCGGCTCGCGTCGTGCTCGGCCATCAGCTCGGCGGCCGCGAGCAGCTGCCGCGCCGCGCCCGGGCCACGTTCGACGGTGAGCGCGACCCGGCCGCGCAGGTGCAGGGCAGYGGCGCGGTCGGTCGCGTCGAGCGGGCTCGCCTCGGCGATCCGGACCAGCTCCAGCGCGGAGTCCTGCCCGCCCGCGAGGTCCTTGACCTGCGCGGCGAGGAGCGCGCGGCGACCGCGCAGCCGCGGGTCCAGCGTCAGGTCGACGGCCCGCTCCAGGAACGCCGCGGCGGCGAACAGTCCGCCCCGGGCCTGGGCGCGCGCCGCCGACCGCTCGAGCTCCTGGGCGACCTCCTCGTCGGGCCCGGCGGCCGCGAACGCCCGGTGCCACGCCCGGCGGTCGGGGTCGTGCTCCGGGTCGGTCGCCTCGGCGAGCGCCCGGTGCGCGGCGCGGCGCTCGTCCGGGGTGGCGACCCGGTAGGCGGCCGACCGGACCAGCGGGTGCCGGAACCGGACGAGCGAGGTGACCGCGATGAGCCCGTCCTCCTCGGCCGCGAGCAGCGACGCCGCCGGGATCTCCCGCAGCGCGGCGGCGCGCCACAGCAGCGAGGAGTCGCCGGTCGGGTCCGCCGCCGCCAACAGCATCAGGCCGCGCGCCTTCCACGGCAGCGCCAGGATCCGCTGCGCGAAGGTCCGCTCGACCGGGCCGACGACGGAGAGACCGCCCGCGAGGCCGAACCCGCCCGCGAGCACGTCCGGCAGCGCCCCGCGGGGCAGCTCGAGCAGCGCCAGCGGGTTGCCGTGCGCCTCCGCGACCAGCCGGGTGATGATCTCCTCGTCGAGACGCCCCGGCACCGCTTCGCGGAGGAGCGCGCGGGCGGCGTCGCCGTTCAGCCCCTCGACCACGAGCTCGTCCAGCCCCTCCGTCTCGTCGACCGCCGCTCCCCCGGTGCGGCGCGCGAAGACCAGGGCGACCGACTCCGCCCGCAACCGGCGGGCGACGAACGCCAGCGCCTGCACGGTCGCCCGGTCCAGCCACTGGGCGTCGTCCACGACGCAGACCAGCGGCTTCTCCCGGGCCACCTCGGCGAACAGGGTGAGGGCGGCCAGGTCCACCAGGTAGCGGTTGTGGCCGACCCCGGAGGTCAGTCCGAACGCCGCGCCGAGGGCGGCACGCTGCGGCTCGGGCAGGGCGTCGGTCCGGTCGGGCAGCTGGGCGACGAGCTGCTGGAGCCCGGCGTACGGGAGCTCCATCTCCGACTGGACCCCGGCGATGCAGGCGACGCGGCAGTCCGCCGCCGCGTCGACGAGGTGGTCCAGGAGCGCGCTCTTGCCGACGCCGGCCTCGCCGCGCAGCACGAGCGCGCCGCTGGTGCCGGCGCGGACGTCGGCGAGCACACGGTCGAGCACCGCGCACTCGTGCTCTCTCCCGAGCAGGACGTCCCGGTGGTCTGCGAGCAGCCGCTTCAACCTGATGTTCCCCCTGTGTCTTCACGCCCAGGACTGCCCGAGCGGAGCAGATGGTCCAGGACGCCGTCGACGCGTGGCAAGGGATCTGGTCACGGACTACGCGATCGCGGGATTCGGGTCACCGGCAGACGGTCCTACGTTCGTGCCGTTACGCCTGCCCAGACCGTTCCAGGGCCCGACCACGACGGAGCAGGTACTCCGATGAACCAGAGCGAACCGCACGATGCGGCCTCCCCCGACGCGCGCGCCGCCGCGATCGAGGAGCAGCTGACCGACGACGAGCGGTTCGGGCTGCTGGTCAGCATGATGGGCACGAACACGGTCAACCCGCACCGCGACCCGCGGATCCCCGAGGGCGTCCCGATGAGCGCCGGCTACGTGCCCGGTGTCCCCCGCCTCGGCGTCCCCGCCCTGACCATGAGCGACGCGAGCCTCGGCGTGACCAACCCCGGCTACCGCGAGGGCGACACCGCCACCGCGCTCCCCGCCGGGATCGCGCTCGGCGCCACCTTCAACCCCGACCTCGCCCGCGCCGCCGGTCACCTGCTCGGCCGGGAGGCCCGGGCGCGCGGCTTCAACGTCCAGCTCGCCGGCGGCATCAACCTGGCCCGCGACCCCCGGAACGGACGCAACTTCGAGTACCTCTCCGAGGACCCGCTGCTCAGCGCCGTGCTGGCCGCCGCGTCCATCGACGGCATCCAGGCCGAGCAGGTGATCTCGACGGTCAAGCACTTCTCGCTCAACTGCAACGAGACCAACCGGCACTGGCTGGACGCGGTCATCGACCCGGCCGCGCACCGCGAGTCCGACCTGCTCGCCTTCGAGATCGCGATCGAGCGGTCCCGGCCCGGGGCCGTGATGACCGGCTACAACAAGGTCAACGGCGAGTACGCCGGCGGCAACGCGCACCTGCTCCAGGACGTCCTCAAGGGCGCCTGGGGCTACCCCGGCTGGGTGATGTCGGACTGGGGCGCCACCCCGGACTGGGAGTTCGCGCTGGCCGGGCTCGACCAGGAGTCCGGGGTCCAGATGGACCGGCTGATGTGGGGCGCCGAGGCGTTCCCGGAGAACCTGCGGGCGGCGTACGAGGACGGGCGGCTCCCCCGCGAGCGGCTCGCCGAGATGGTCCGGCGGATCCTCCGCTCGATGTTCGACGTCGGGATCGACGCCTGGGCCGGGACCGGGACACCTGCCGACCCGGTCGACCGGGACGAGCACCACCAGGTCGCCCTGGAGACGGCACGCCAGGGCATCGTGCTGCTCACCAACGACGGCATCCTGCCGCTGGACGTGGCGGACCCGCCCGCGACGATCGCGGTGATCGGCGGCTTCGCCCAGCTCGGCGTCCCGCTCGGCACCGGCTCCAGCGCGGTGACCCCGGAGGGCGGCTTCGCCGGCGTCGTCCGGGTCGGCGGTCCCGGGATCATGGGCGCCTCGCGCAACCTCTACCTGCACCCGTCCTCGCCGCTGACCGCCCTGCGCGCGGCGTTCCCGGACGCCGAGATCGAGTTCGACCCGGGCATGAACCCTGCCGAGTCCGTCCTGCTCGCGCGCCGGTGCGACGTGGCGATCGTCTTCGCGCTGCGCCTCGAGGGCGAGAGCTTCGACCTGCCCGACCTCGCCCTGCCCTGGGGGCAGGACGCCGTCATCGAGCGGGTGGCCGAGGCCAACCCGAACACGGTCGTCGTGCTGGAGACCGGCAACCCGGTCGCGATGCCGTGGCGCGACCGGGTCCGGGCGATCGTCCAGGCCTGGTACCCGGGCCAGGCCGGCGGCCAGGCGATCGCGGACGTCCTCAGCGGCGCGGTGAACCCGTCCGGCCGGCTGCCGGTCACGTTCCCCGCCGACCTCGCCGACACCCCGCGCCCCGAGCTCCCCGGCCTCGGCACCCGGTGGGGCACACCCACGACGATCCGGTACGACGAGGGCGCCGAGGTCGGACACCGCTGGTTCGCCCAGCAGGGCCGCGCCCCGCTCTTCGGCTTCGGGCACGGCCTCAGCTACACCTCCTTCGACCATGCCGACCTCAGCGTCGAGGGCGGCGCGGGGGTGACCGCGACCTTCACCGTGACCAACACCGGGGACCGCGCCGGAACCGTGGTGCCGCAGGTCTACCTGACCGCCGCGCCCGACGGACCCCGCACCCGGCTGCTCGGCTTCGAGCGCGTCGAGCTCGACCCGGGCGAGTCCCGCACCGTGACCGTCGTGGCCGACCCGCGGCTGCTCGCCCGCTACTCGACCGAGGCCGGCGCCTGGGTCCTCACCGCGGGCCCGTACGACATCGTGCTCGCCCGGTCCAGCACCGACCCGGTCGCCACGGCCACGGTGCACCTCGACGGACGCACCTTCGGGAGCTGACCGCGATGGGGACCGGGGAGCTGCTGGGCCTGATGTTCCAGGCCAGCATCGTGCTGACCACGCTCGGCTACGGGCTGGTCGCCCGCACCGAGGACATCCTGTTCGTGTTCCGCGACCCGCGGCTGCTCGTGGTCTCGATGCTGGCGATGTTCGTGGTGATGCCGGCCGTCGCGCTCGCCCTCGACCTGTACTTCGACTTCCCCTACGCCGCCCGGGTCGCCCTGGTCGTGCTCGCGCTCACGCCGGTCTCGGCCGGCCTGCCGAAGCAGGAGATCGCCTCCGGCGGGCGGCAGTCCTACGCCTACGGCCTGTCCTTCGCGATCGCGGCCCTGGGCTGCGTGATCGTGCCGTTCCAGATCGACCTCCTCGGCCGGATCATGGACCGGCCGTTCCGGGCGCCGCAGGACACCCTGACGCTGCAGCTCCTCGGCCTCATCCTGCTGCCGCTCGTCGTCGGCCTGCTGCTGCAGACGGTGCTGCCGAAGGTCGCCGGGGTCCTGCGCGACCCGGTCGTGAAGGTCGCCGGGGTGCTCCTCTGGGTCGCGCTCGTCGTCGCCCTGGTGGCCGTCCTCCCCGCGGTCGTCGAGGTCACCACCTGGCGCACGGTCGCCGCGATGGCCGTCTTCATCGCCTCCGGCCTGGCCGTCGGTCACTTCATCGGCGGCCCGCGTCCGGACCACGCGATCGTGCTCGCGATCGCGTGCGCCAACCGCAACCCCGGCATGGCGATCGGCATCGCCGCGCTCAACTTCCCGGCGCAGAGCTTCGTCGCCACGATGGTGCTGTACGGCGTCCTCGTCGGCCTGGTCTCCAAGCCCTACATCGCCTGGCAGCTGCGCCGCGCTGCCCGCCCCGACCCCGACCGAGGAGCCCTCGCATGACCACGCCTCAGCGCGTCCCCCTGGCCGTCCCCCTGCCCGTCCCGGGGGCGCGCCCGTTCCCCGACGGCTTCCGCTGGGGCACCGCGACCGCCGCCTACCAGATCGAGGGGGCCGTCGAGGAGGACGGCCGCGGCCGGTCGATCTGGGACACCTTCGTCCGCACCCCGGGGGCGATGCTCGTCGAGGGCGACGCCGACGTCGCCTGCGACCACTACCACCGCTACCGCGAGGACGTGGCGCTGATGCGGGACCTCGGCGCGACGACGTACCGGTTCTCGATCTCGTGGCCGCGGATCTTCCCCGACGGCACCGGCAGGCCGAACAGCCGCGGCCTCGACTTCTACCGCCGCCTGGTCGACGCGCTGCTCGAGGCCGGGATCGCGCCGTACGCGACGCTCTACCACTGGGACCTGCCGCAGACCCTCGAGGACGGCGGGGGCTGGCGGACCCGGAGCACGGTCGACGCGTTCGGCGACTACGCCGGGTACGTCGCCGAGCAGCTCGGCGACCGCGTCGAGCACTTCTTCACCATCAACGAGTTCTCCAACATCGTCGACAACGGCTACGGCACCGGGGCGATGGCGCCCGGCCTCAAGCTCGACCGGGCCGCCGTCAACCAGGTCCGCCACCACGTCGTGCTCGCGCACGGCACCGCCCTGAACGCGATCCGGGCGGCGCACCCGGGCGCCAAGGTCGGCCTCGCCGAGAACGTCAACGTCCCGGTCCCGCTGAGCGACCGCCCCGAGGACGTGCGGGCCGCCTGCAACGCGCTGCGCGACCTCAACGCCGGCTACCTCACGGTGATGATGGAGGGCCGCTACCCGGACGCCTTCCTGGAGCGGGAGGGCGCGGCCGCACCGGTGCACACCGACGACGAGCTCGCCGTGATCGGGGCGCCGATGGACTTCCTCGGCGTGAACATCTACCGGGCGGCGGCGTACGTGCGCGCGGCCGAGGACCCGGACGGCTACGAGTCCGCCGCCTTCGCCGGGACGCACCCGCACGCCGCCTCCTGGCACCTGATCAGCCCGGAGTCCATGTACTGGGGTCCGGTGCTGTTGAACCACGTCTGGACCCCGGCCTCGATCTACATCACCGAGAACGGGTGCAACTCCCTGAGCGGCGCGGACGGGCACCCGCTCGACGACACCGACCGGGTCACCTTCCTGCGCAGCTACCTCGGGGAGCTGCAACGGGCCTGCGCCGACGGCGCCCCTGTCGCCGGCTACTTCCACTGGAGCGTGATGGACAACTTCGAATGGATCGCGGCGTACGCGAACCGCTACGGCCTGTACCACGTCGACTACGAGACCCAGGAACGCACAGCGAAGCTCAGCGCGGGCTACTTCCGCGAGGTCGCGACCCGGAACGCGGTGGTCTGAGTGAGCAGCCACGAAGCCAGGCACGACACCCGGCTCGACACCAGGCTCGACACCAGGCTCGGCGCCCGCAGCCGGGTGCTGGCGACCGTCGTCGGCGTGGCGTGCGTCGTCCTCGGCGCCTTCCTCGTCTTCAACCCCTTCGTCTCGGTCTCCGCCCTCGTCCTCACCCTGGTGCTGGCGCTCGGGCTCGCCGGTTTCAGCGAGCTGCTGGGCGCCCGTGACTCCGGGAACCGGACCGGGCAGCTCGTGGTCGGCGGCGCGTACGTCGTCGCGGCGCTCGCGCTCGCGTTCTGGCCCGGCGTCACCATCGGCGCGATCGCCGTGCTGCTCGGGGTGCTGCTGATCCTGGACGGCGCCACCCGGGCCTGGGACGCGTTCCGCGGCCGCGGCGACCAGCGGATCACGGCCCTGATCCTGGCCGCGGCGCTCCTCGTCCTCGGCGTCCTCGCCCTGCTCTGGCCGGACATCAGCGTCTTCGTCGTCGGGGTGATCGTCGGCATCCGGGTGCTCGCCTTCGGCCTCGGCCAGCTGTGGTCGGCCGTCCGCGGCCGACGCGCCCGGAGGCACGACGGCCCGGACGAGGACTCGGTCCTGGAGCGGTTCGGCCGCACCGTCGGCGCGGTCCTCGCCCTCGGCGTGGCCCTCGTCCTGGTGGCGGTCAGCTCGACGCTGCACGAGGGCGAGCCGGTGCCGGACGCGTTCTACGACGCCCCCGCCGCGGCGTCCGACGCGGCGTCCGACGCGGCGCCCGGCAAGCTCCTGCGCACCGAGCCGTTCACCCGGGACGTGCCGGCCGGCGCGAACGCGTGGCGGATCCTCTACACCACCACCCGCGGCAGCGGCGAACCCACGGTCGCGAGCGCCCTGGTCCTGCTCGCCGAGAACGCCCCGAGCGGGCCGCGTCCGGTGATCGCCTGGGCGCACGGCACCACCGGGTACGAGCCCGGCTGCGCGCCGACCCTGCTGAAGCACCCGCTGGCCGCCGGCGCGACGCCGGCGCTGGGCCAGGTCGTCGAGAAGGGCTGGGCGCTGGTCGCCACCGACTACATCGGCCTGGGGACCTCCGGCCCGCACCCGTACCTGATCGGGGACGGCCAGGCGCACTCGGTGCTCGACGCCGTGCGGGCCGCCCGCCAGATGAGCGAGCTGGACCTGTCGGACCAGACCGTGGTCTGGGGCCACTCCCAGGGTGGCAACGCCGCGCTGTGGACCGGCATCGACCAGCCGTCGTACGCCGCGGACGTGCCGCTGGCCGGGGTGGCCGCGCTCGCCCCGGCGAGCAACCTGCCGGGGCTGGTGAAGAACCTCGACGACGTCAAGGGCGGGGCGCTCTTCGCCTCCTTCGTCCTGCAGGCGTACGCCGACACCTACGACGACGTGAAGTTCTCCCGCTACGTGCGCCCGACCGCCCAGGTCCAGATCCACGAGATGGCGCACCGCTGCCTGGCCGAACCGGAGGTCTTCGTGTCGGTCGTCGAGTCGTTGCTGTTCGGGCAGTCGATCTTCGGTGACGACCCCACCACCGGGCCGCTCGGCAAGCGGCTGGAGGAGAACACCCCGACGGGCCCGATCAAGGTCCCGCTCCTGATCGGTCAGGGCGAGGCCGACGAGCTGGTGCTGCCCACCGCGCAGGCGGACTACGTGCGGCAGCGCTGCGGGTCCGGCGGCCAGGTCGAGTACCGCACCTACCCGGGCCGGGATCACGTCGGCGTCGTCGCGGACGACTCGGCGCTGATCCCCGACCTGGTGCAGTGGACCCAGGACCGGCTCGACGGGAAGCCGGCTCCGTCGAACTGCCCGGGCTGATGACGCCGCTGGCGCTCGCCGCTGTCGCCGTCGTCGTCGCGGCGGCGACCGGGCTGCTCCTGGTGATCGGGTTGCGGCGGCTGGCGCGACGGCTCGGGGTGACCGTGCTGCAGGGGCGCCTCTGGCAGTCCCCGGTCGTCGCGCTCACGGTGCTCGTCGTGCTCCGCGTGATCGTGCTCCGGGCCGACCAGGACTGGAGCCGGCCGGTCGACCACCTGCTCTGGGCCGCCCAGGTCGGCGCGGTCGCGTGGCTGTTGATCGTGCTGGTGCTCACCGTCGAGAAGGGCGCGCTGGCCAAGCACCCGGACACCGGGCTGGCGGCGGCCGGCTCCCGGCACGTCCGCACCAAGGTCACCCTGCTCCGCCGGGTCTCGGTCGCCGCCATCGTCACCGTGGCGATCGGGGTGCTGCTCTGGTCGATCCCGGAGGTGCGCTCGCTCGGTGTCACGGTGCTCGCCTCCGCCGGGGTGGTCGGCATCATCGCGGGCCTGGCGGCGCAGACGTCGCTGGCGAACATCTTCGCCGGCGTGCAGATCGCCTTCACCGACGGCATCCGGGTCGGCGACATCGTCGCGATCGAGGACACCTGGGGCCGGATCGACGAGATCACGCTGACCTACGTCGCCGTCGAGGTCTGGGACGGCACCAGCCTGATCCTGCCGTGCACGTTCTTCAACACCACCCCGTTCCGCAACTGGACGCACTCGGGCGCGGCCGTCCAGGGAACCGTGGCGATCGCGGCGGACTGGGCCGTGGACGTCCCGCGGGTGCGCCTCGAGCTCGAGCGCCTGCTGCGGGCCTCGCCCCGGTGGGACGGGCAGCACGGCACCCTGGTCGTGGACGACGCCGCCGGGCCCACCCTCACCCTGACGGCGATCGTGAGCGCCGCCGACGGCGACACCCTCGCCGCACTGCGCTGGGACGTCCGCGAAGGCCTGGTCCGGCACCTGCAGGTCGAGCAGCCGGCCGCGCTGCCCCGGGCGCGGCTGGAGAACGTCGAACCGCGGGAAACCTAGTTGCCGCGCCAGTACGGCGCGCGGCCCTCGGTGGTCGCGGTGTACGCCTCGGTGGCGTCGCTGGTGACCAGCAGCGCGTCCAGGGCCTCAGCGGTCCGGGCGGGTACGTCCGGGTCGCCGGCCTCGTCCGCGGCCAGGATCGCGAGCGTGCGCTCCAGCGCCTCGGGCGCGCAGGCGAGCAGGTCCGCGGCGAGCTCCCGGGCCGACTCCAGCGCTCCCCCGCGCGGTGCGACCCGGGCGACCAGGCCCCAGCGCTCGGCCTCGGCGGCACCGATCGGCCGTCCGGTGAGCAGCATCCGCATGCTCACCTGCCGGGGCAGCACCCGTGGCAGCCGGACCAGGCCGCCGGCGGCCGGGAGCAGCCCGGCGCGCGCCTGCGGGAGCCCGAGCCGGGTGTCCTCGTCGACGACCAGGAGGTGGCACGCCAGGGCCGCCTCGAACGCCGACCCCAGGAGGTCGCCGTCGACCGCGGCGATGACCGGCTTCGTCAGGGTCCGCGCGGTCAGCCCGGCGGTGCCCGTCGGCGGCAGCACCCGGCCGATGGTGAAGGCGGGCAGGGTGACCTCGTCGGCCCACCAGCCGCGGGCGTCCCCGGTCACGATCGCGACCCGGAGCGCCGGGTCCGCCTCGTACGCGTCGAGGACGCCGGCGAGCTCGTGGTGCGCGGCGGCCGGCAGCACGCGCCGGTCGTCGGTCCCGGTGATCCGCACCTCGAGCAGCCCGTCGGCGCCGACCGTGACGTCGAGGTGGTCGTAGGAGTCGCGCAGGCCCACCGGCGGAACCGGGGCGAGCTCGTCCATCCGGGCCTCGGTCAGCGTGACCCGGTTGCCCTCGGGCAGGGACCGGACGAACACGCGCGCGCCGGGACCGTCCTCGCCGAGGAGCAGGGCGCGGACCTCCTCGTCGGCCGGGAAGTCGTTGGCGATGAAGCGCTCGCCGGACGCGGTCCGGCCGATGACGACGGCCACCGGGAACGGACCCTGGTGCTTCACCGTCCAGGTCTCGACGGTGGCCCAGCCGTCCGGGTGCACCGTCACCGGGACGTCGGCCGGCGCGTCGAGCTCCGCCTGGAGCGCGGCGTCGTCGCCCTCGACCCACGGGCCCGGGGCGACCGAGTAGACGCCGACGGAGTACTTGCTCAGCATGCCCCCGTTGGCGCCGACCAGGCCCCAGGCCGCCGGGTCGCGGCGGCAGCGCTCGACGACCTCGACGATCGGGTGCAGCGAGTAGCCGTTGCCCGGTCCGCCGAAGAACGGCAGCCCGCCGGTGACGGTGAGCCGGCGCGGGTCCTCGGGCTGCAGCCCCAGCTCCTCGGCGACGACGCTGACGGCCACCGGGAAGCAGCTGTAGAGGTCGAGGTCGGTGACGTCGTCGAGCCCGATGCCGGCCATCTCCAGGGCGGCCCGGACGGCGGCCACCGACGGAGCCGACCGGCTCAGGTCGGGCCGCCGGGTGAGCTCGCGGTCGTGCAGGTCGCTGTGCCCGCGCAGGTAGACCCACTGGGAGCGCGGGATGCCGAGCTCCGCGGCGACCTCGTCGGAGGTGAGCACGACGGCGGCGGACTGGTTGACCTTCTCCCGCGCCACGACGGCCTTCGGGTACGGGTCGGCGATCACCCGGTTCGCCCCCGTGGGGCCCGAGGGGGTGGTCAGCTCCGCGCCGGTCGCGGCGGTGCGGACCGCGGCGTACGGGTTGGCGGCGGCGACCTCGGTGAACGGCGCGAACCAGCGGCCGATGTCGGCGGCCTGCTCGGCCCGGGTCATCCCGAGGCGGACGCGGCGGGCGTTCTCGAAGATCGCGTACTGGGTCGGCGCGTCGGTGAGCTGGTGGACGACCTGGGTCGCCGCGAGGATGCCCTCGAGGCCGACACCACGGTCCTCGTCACGCACCCCGGTGACCTCGGTGAAGTCCGGCCGCTCCGGCTGCCCGGACAGGTGCAGCACCGTCGAGATCGCCTCGGCCGCGGTCACCAGGGCGACCCCGAGCCGCCCGGCCGCGATCTCGCCGGCCAGCTCGGTGACCAGCTGCTGCGGCGAGTTGCCGCCGGCGGTCCCGTAGATGCAGCGCGCCGTGTCGGCGCCGAGGCGGTTCGCGAGCGCGCGCGGGAAGTTGTCCGGCCGGCCCAGCGCGGACGGGAGCCCCGGGACGGACTCGTCGAACTGCCGGGTGCAGGCGACCACGCCGACCCGGTCGGCCGGGATCCCGGCGTCACCGAGGGCGAGCCGGGCGGCGCGCTCGGCGATCGCGACCGGCGACAGCGCCTCGTAGCCGTCGTCCTCGATCCGCTCGGAGAACTGCCCGACTCCGACGAGCACCGGCGTGCCCATGACCCACCTCATCTCCCCCGCCGGGGGCCGACGGGCGAGGACACCCCATCACAGTTCGCCGGCGCGCGACGGCGTTGTCCAGAAGCGGGATCAGGTCCCGCGCCGGCCGTCGGCGCCGAGCACGAGGTGCAGCTGGGTGCGCGAGGTGATGTCGAGCTTCCGGAAGACCTTGCGCAGGTGGTAGTCGACGGTGGAGGCCGAGATGAACATCGTGGCCCCGATCTCGGCGTTCGACAGGCCGGAGCTGGCGAGCTCGGCGATCCGGGCCTCCTGGGTCGAGAGCTGGTCCCGCTCGCGGGGCGCCGCCGTACGGGCCGGAGCCCCGGTCGCGGCCAGCTCCCGAGCGGCCCGGTCCGCGAAGCCGGCGGCGCCCATCGCGACGAACAGGTCGTGGGCCGCGGACAGCTGCACGCGCGCGTCCTGACGCCGGCGCCGCCGCCGCAGCCACTCGCCGTAGACCAGGCGCGTCCGGGCCAGCTCGGCTTTCATCGCGGTCCGCTCCAGGTGCGCGACCGAGCCCCGGAAGTGCTCCTCGGCGTCCTCGGCGGCCACCAGCGCCCGGGCGCGGAGCTCGACGCCGCACGCCCAGTCGGTGGCGAAGGCGGACGTCCAGCGGCGCAGCCGCTCGTAGGCCTCCTCGGCGCGCTGCTGCTCGCCGAGCCGGGTCGCCGCCTCCACCGCCTCGGAGAGGCCCCAGGCCAGGTACTGCATCCCGGGCGGGAACCGGCCGGCCGCCTCCGCGTTGGCCAGGGCGTCGGCGTACCGGCCGAGGCTGTTGCCCAGGACGGCGCGCGCCCAGTGCACCAGGGCCAGACCCATCCCCTCGCCGCGCTCCGCGAACAGCTCCTCGGCGGCGTCGAGGACCTCGGCGCCCGCCACCGCGTCGCCCGACCACGCGGCGACGACCCCGGCCGCGTACGCCGGCGGCGCGATGCCGATCGCGGACCAGGCGTCGGCGGCCTCGTCGGCCGCGGCGGCAGCCGCGTCCAGGTCGCCGGCGAACGTGAGGTACGCGGCGTACGACGAGAGCGTCGCCGGGATCGCGACGAACGACCCGGCCGCGCGGGCCAGCACGCTGCCGCGCTCGGCGATCTCCCGCCAGGCCTCGTCGTCCCACGACATCGACGCCAGCCGGCAGCCGAGCCACATCCACCGGACGGCCAGCTCGACCGGGACCGCCTCGCCGCGGAGCAGCGCGACCGCGTCGGCGAGCGGTCCGGCCGCCGCCTCAGGCCCCTCGACGACCAGGGCGGAGAGAGCGTCGAGCATGCGGTCGGTCACGGGTCCGTCGGCGTCGGCGGAGCTCGCTGCCCGCGCCGCGTCGGCGACCTCGCGCACGCCGGGGCCCTCGCCGACGTCGGCGATGAAGATCGCCGCGGCGAGCGCCTCCAGGTAGACCCCGCGGCCCACCTCGGGATCGTGCGGGAGCAGCAGGCCGGCGGCCTCGAGCAGGAGCCGGGACGCGCCGCGGCCGCGTTCGAGGTTGAGCGCGACCCGCCCGCGCAGCCGGCGCGCGAGGGCGCGCTCCTCGTCGGCGAGCGGAGTGGCCTCGGCGATCCGGACCAGCTCGATCGCCGACTCCTGCCCTCCGGCGAGCTCCTTGACCTGCGCCGCCGCGAGGGCGCGGCGGCCACGCAGGACCGGGTCGAGGGTCAGGTCGACCGTGCGCTCCAGGAAGGCGGCGGCGGCGAACAGGCCGCCGCGGGCCTGCGCCCGTTCGGCCGACCGTTCGAGCTCCTCGGCGAGCTCCTCGTCCGGCCCGACCGCCGCGAGCGCCCGGTGCCAGGCGCGCCGGTCGGGGTCCTGGGTCGCGTCGGTCGCCTCGGCGAGCGCGTGGTGGACGCGCCGGCGCGCGTCCAGGGTCGCGACCTGGTACGCCGCCGCGCGCACGAGCGGGTGCCGGAACCGCACCAGCGGCCCGACGCTCATCAGCTCGTCCTCCTCCACCGGTCGCAGCGCGTCGGCCGGGATCCCCAGGATCGCGGCCGCGCGCCACAGCAGCGAGGAGTCGCCGGTCGGGTCCGCGGCGGCGAGCAGCATCAGGCTCCGCGACTCCTCGGGCAGGTCGAGGACGCGCTGCTGGAAGGAGTGCTCGAGCGGACCACGCATGGTGAGCGCCCCGGCCAGGCCGAAGCCGCCGGCGAGCGCGTCCGGCGACGCGCCGCGCGGGAGCTCGAGCAGCGCCAGCGGGTTGCCATGGGCCTCGGCCACCAGCCGGGCGAGCACGTCCTCGTCGAGACGCCCCCGCACGACGCCGGCGAGCACGGTCCGGGCCGCCTCCGGGTCGAGCCCTTCGACCACGAGCTCGTCCAGCCCGGCGGTCTCGTCCGGTCCGGGGTAGTCGAGCCGCCGCACGAAGACGAGCGCGACCGGTTCCGCCAGGAGCCTGCGGGCCACGAACGCCAACGCCTGCAGGCTGGCCCGGTCCAGCCAGTGCGCGTCGTCCACGGCGCACACCAGCGGGCGCTCGGCGCCGGTCTCGGCGAACAGGGTCAGGGTGGCCATGTTGACCAGGTACCGGCTCGGGGGCGGGCCGGCGGCGAGCCCGAAGGCGACCCGGATCGCGTCGCGCTGCGGCTCGGGGAGCCGGTCGAGCCGGCCAGGAAGCTGGCTGAACAGCTGTTGCAGACCGGCGTACGGGAGCTCCATCTCGGACTGCACGCCGGCGACGGAGACGACGCGGCAGCCGGTGGCCGAGCCGACCAGGTGGTCGAGCAGCGCGGTCTTGCCGATGCCGGGCTCCCCCCGTAGCACCAGCACACCACTCCGCCCCGCACGGGCATCCGAGAGCACCCTGTCGAGGACCGAGGTTTCGAACTCCCGGCCGTGCAGCACGTTTCGATACTAGGGCCAAAAGGGGCGTTCCCGGCGCGCGCGTCCACAACCGCCGCTCAACCGGTGCCGTGCACCTCGGCGATGCCGCGGACCAGCCAGTCCAGGGTCTCCTCGAAGCGCTCCGGGTGGTCCCACTGCCCCGGCGCCCGCAGGTCCAGGAGCGTGGTCGCGACGGTCCAGTGGCCGACGTTGCCGGCGACCTCGATCGCCGCGCGGCGGCGCAGTCCGTGCTCGACCAGGGCATCGACCAGGCGGACGACGTACGCGACCGTGGCGTCCCGGTCCGCCGGCGTCATCAGCGTGCCGAGGTAGGGCCGGGCGAGCAGCTCGCCGTGCAGCGTCCGGGCCCAGCCGCGCAGGGTGGTCGCCCAGTCCGGGCCGGGCCGGAACGCGAGGTCCATGTCGGCGAAGGCCAGGGCGACGATCCCGCGGACCATCTGCTCGCGGTTCCCGACCAGCTGGTAGAGCGTCTTGGTCGAGCAGGACAGCCGGGCGGTGAGGTTGCGGGCGTTCAGGCCGGGCAGGCCGTCGGAGTCGAGGACCCGGAGGGCCTCGGCGTAGACCTGGTCCGCGGTGAGCGGTCCGGTGCGCACGGCTGCCACGCCGGCGGGCTCAGATGTTCGTCGGGATGTGCATGACGGTGCCGCCGTCGACCACGAACTCCGAGCCGGTGGTGAAGGTGGACTCGTCGCTGGCCAGGAAGACCACGAAGGTGGCGACCTCCTCGGGGCGGCCGGGACGGCCCAGCGGGATCGGGATCAGGTTCTCCGGCATCTGGTCGGTCGCCGGGGTGCTGATCCGGCCCGGGTGGATCGAGTTGACCCGGATGCCGTGCGGGGCGAGCTCCATCGCGAGCGACTTGGTCAGGCCGGTGAGGCCCCACTTGGAGGCGACGTACCCGTGCGCCCACGGGGTGCCGCGCAGGCCCTCGATGGAGGAGGTGTTGATGATGGAGCCGCCACCGGCGGCGATCAGCGCGTCCGCGGCGGCCTTGGCGCCGAAGAACGCGCCGGTCAGGTTGACGTCGAGCATCTGCTGCCACTGCTCGGCCTTGTACCGCTGGAGCATGCCGCCGTTGAAGATGCCGGCGTTGTTGAAGAGCACGTCGAGGCGGCCGAACTCGGCGACCGTGTAGGCGACGGCGTCGGCCCACTCCTGCTCGGAGGTGACGTCGAGGTGGAGGTACCTGGCGTTCTCACCGAGCTCCTCGGCGAGCGCCTTGCCCTCGTCGTCGAGGAGGTCGCCGATGACGACCTTCGCGCCCTGCTCCACGAGCATCCGGGCACTGGCGCCGCCGATGTTCCGGGCGCCACCGCTGATCAGCACGACCTTTTCGTCCACACGTCCCATGCCGGGGACGATAACATCGTTTTCCACCAGGTAGAACACGTTCCAGATTCGGGAGAACCCATGGCTATTCGCGTCGCCCAGGTCGCCACCGGCAACGCCGGCATGCTCACGCTGCGCCAGCTGATCAGCGACGACCGCTTCGAGCTGGTCGCGGTCAGCACCTCCGACCCCGCCAAGGTCGGGAAGGACGCCGGCGAGCTCGCCCGGCTGGACGTGGTCACCGGGATCGCCGCGGTCGGCGACCTCGACGCGCTCATCGCCGCCGGACCCGAGTGCGTCGTCTACTGCGCGATGGGCGACACCCGTCCGGTCGAGGCCACCAACGACGTCCGCAAGCTCCTCGAGGCCGGCATCGACGTGGTCGGCTCCGCGCCCGGCACGCTGCAGTTCCCCTGGGGCACGATGCCGGAGAAGGTGATCGAGAAGGTCGAGCAGTCCGCCAAGGCCGGCAACGCCTCCCTCTACATCACCGGCGTCGACCCGGGCTTCGCCAGCGACCTGGTCCCGCTCGCGCTCGCCAGCACCTGCCAGCGCGTCGAGCAGATCACCTGCTACGAGCTCGCCGACTACGCGACGTACGACGGCGCCGAGGTGATGTTCGACCTGATGGGCTTCGGCCACCCGGTCGACTCCACCCCGATGCTCTTCCTGCCCGGCGTCCTCGGCCTCGCCTGGGGCACCGCGATCCGGATGATGGCCGCCGGCATCGGCGTCGAGGTCGACGAGATCGTCGAGCACTGGGAGGCCGAGCCCGCCCCGGAGACCTACGAGATCGCCGCCGGGACGATCGAGAAGGGCACCATCGCCGCGCTGAAGTTCTCCATCTCCGGCATGGTCGGCGGGCACCCCGCGATCGTGGTCGAGCACGTCACCCGGACCCGTGACGACCTCCGTCCGGACTGGGCCCGCCCGGCCTCCGGCGGCGGCGCCTACCGCGTCGAGATCACCGGCGAGCCGAACTACGTCGTCGACATCGTGCCGAGCAGCGAGCACGGCGACCACAACCACGCCGCGATCGTCGCCGCCTGCGGCCGGATCGTGAACGCGATCCCGGACGTGCGCGCCGCCGCGCCCGGCATCCGGACCACCCTCGACCTGCCGCTGCCGACCGGCCGCGGCACGTACGCCGCACCCGTCACCGCCTCGTAAGCAACGGGCTAGCCCGCGCGACGGTCCGGGCGGCCATGCTGGAGCGATGGACGAGACCTACGACTTCAGCGACCTCAAGGCGACCTTCATCAACTGCACCCTCAAGCGCTCCCCCGCGCTCAGCCACACCGAGGGACTGGTCGACGTCAGCGCCGCGATCATGATGAAGCACGGCGTCACCGTCGAGGTGGTCCGGGCCGTCGACCTCGACATCGCCACCGGCGTCTACACCGACATGCGCGAGCACGGCTGGGCCACCGACGCGTGGCCGGACGTGCACCAGCAGGTCATGGAGAGCGACATCCTGGTGATCGCCGGACCGATCTGGCTCGGCGACAACAGCAGCGTGACGAAGAAGGTCATCGAGCGCCTCTACGGCGGCAGCGGCGACCTCAACGAGCGCGGCCAGTACGCCTACTACGGCCGGGTCGGCGGCTGCCTGATCACCGGCAACGAGGACGGCGTGAAGCACTGCGCGATGAACATCCTCTACTCGCTGCAGCACCTCGGCTACACGATCCCGCCGCAGGCCGACGCAGGCTGGATCGGCGAGGCCGGTCCCGGGCCGTCGTACCTGGACGCGGGCAGCGGCGGCCCCGAGAACGACTTCACCAACCGCAACACCACCTTCATGACCTGGAACCTGATGCACCTGGCCCGGATGCTCCGGCAGGCCGGCGGCATCCCGGCGTACGGCAACCAGCGCTCCGCCTGGGACGCGGGGGCGCGCTTCGACCACGAGAACCCCGAGTACCGCTGACGTGCGGCGTACCGCCGCCCTGCTCCTGGCGCTGCTCGCGGTCCTCGGCGCACTGACGGCCGGGTGCGGCGACGAGGTCAGTCCCGTGAGCAGGCCGGCGGCCGAGTCCTCGACGTCCCCGACGCCCCCGACGCCGACAGCAGCGGCACCGTCCCCGACGCCCCCGACGCCGGCCGCGGGCACCTCCGTGATCGCCGCCGGCAGCAAGTACGGCCGGATGCTGTACGACGCCGGCGGGCAGCCGATCTACCTCTTCGACGCCGAGGAGGGCCGCGTGCCCGCCTGCTACGACGACTGCGCCAGGGCCTGGCCGCCGGTGCTCACCGACGGCACCCCGCAGGCCCGCGCCGGGGTCCGGCCGGCGCTGCTCGGCACCACCCCGCGCACCGACGGCACGACGCAGGTCACCTACGCCGGCCACCCGCTCTACTACTACGCGCACGAGGGCAAGTACCAGGTCCTCTGCCACGACGTCGTCGAGTACGGCGGCACCTGGCTGGTCGTCCGCCCCGACGGCACCCCGGCCCCCGGGTGACCCGAGGGGGACACGTCACGGTTTCGTCACCGGGGCCGTGGCCGCAGGGCGCGCCCAGCACCTAGCGTGGAGACGTGGCCAAGGTTCTTGTCGTCGACGACGACCACACCGTGCGCGAGGTGGCGGTCTCCTACCTGCGCGCCGGCGGGCACGACGTCGCCGACGTCGACTCCGGCGAGGCGGCGCTGCGAGCGATGCAGGCCGACCCGGCCGACCTGGTCGTGCTGGACCTGATGCTGCCCGGCATCGACGGCCTCGAGGTCTGCCGCCGGCTGCGGGCGCAGGGCGACGTGCCGGTGATCATGCTGACCGCGCTCGGCAACGAGGCGGACCGCGTCGTCGGTCTCGAGCGCGGCGCCGACGACTACGTCACCAAGCCGTTCAGCCCGCGCGAGCTGGTCCTGCGGGTCGACTCGGTGCTCCGCCGGGCCGGCGAGCGCAGCTCCCCGCGCGGCGAGCCGGTCACCGACGGCGACCTGGTCGTCGACGCGGCCGGCCACACCGCCACCCTGCGCGGGGTCCCGCTCGCGCTCACCGCACGCGAGTTCGACCTGCTCGGCTTCCTGATCGCCCACCCCGGGGTCGCCTACTCCCGCGACGAGCTGCTGCAGCAGGTCTGGGGCTGGTCCTTCGGCGACCACTCCACCGTGACCGTGCACGTGCGCCGGCTCCGCGAGAAGGTCGAGGACGACCCGACCACGCCGCGGCGGCTGGTCACCGTCTGGGGCGTCGGGTACCGGTGGGACCCCGCCGGGACGGAGCCGCCCGGTGACGCGTGACGAGGTCGAGATCGTCCTGATCGCGGCTGCCTGGACGGCCGGTGCCGGAGCGGTCGGCCTGGTCGCGAGCCGGCTGATCGCGCGGCGCTCGCTGCGCTGGCTGCTCGCCCTGGTCGCCCTGGTCGCCGTCGGCGGCGTCGTCGCCGGCGTGATCGGCACTGCGAACGCGATGTTCCTCTCCGGGCACGACCGCCAGGTCGTGCTGCTGGTCTGCCTCGTGGCCGGCCTGGTCGCCGTCTTCTTCGCCCTCGTCGTCGGCGCCTCCGTGGTCCGCGGGTCCCGGACGCTGCGCGAGGACGCCCGCAGGTTCGGCGAGACCGGCGAGTACGCCGCCAGCCCGGCGGGGCCGGCGGAGTTCCAGGCGCTCTCCACCGAGCTGGCCCGGACCAGCGCGAAGCTCAAGGAGTCCCGCGGGCGCGAGCAGGCCCTCGAGCACTCCCGTCGCGAGCTCGTCGCCTGGGTCTCCCACGACCT
Organism: Marmoricola sp. RAF53; assembly: GCF_052114005.1. Taxonomy (NCBI): domain Bacteria; kingdom Bacillati; phylum Actinomycetota; class Actinomycetes; order Propionibacteriales; family Nocardioidaceae; genus Marmoricola; species Marmoricola sp. RAF53. The sequence goes on from NZ_JBFRDX010000013.1 coordinate 25,851, forward strand.
GCGCAGCCCGCTGGCCGGGTTGCGCGCGATGACCGAGGCGCTCGAGGACGGGATGGCCGAGGACCCGGCCCGCTACCACCGGCAGATGCGTTCGGAGGTGGACCGGATGGTGCGGATGGTCGACGACCTGTTCGAGCTCTCCCGGATCCACGCCGGTGTCCTCCAGGTCTCGCTGCAGAACGTCGACCTCGGGGACATCGTCTCCGAGGCCATCGCCGGCGCCGACCCGGTGGCCCGCGCCGCCGGCGTCCGCCTCGGCGGCTCCGTCGAACCCGGCGCCACGGTCACCGCCGATCCCGCCGGTCTCACCCGGGTGGTCGCCAACCTGGTCACCAACGCGATCCGGCACACGCCGCCCGACGGGGTCGTGTCGATCACCGGCCGGGTCGTCGACGAGGCCGTGGAGCTCTCCGTCAGCGACGCCTGCGGCGGCATCCCGGACGACGACCTGGGCCGCGTCTTCGACGTCGCCTGGCGCGGGACGAGCGCCCGGACGCCCGAGGTCGACCAGCAGCACGGCACCGGGGCCGGGCTCGGGCTGGCCATCGTGAAGGGAATCGTCGAGGCCCACCACGGCGTCGTGCAGGTGCGCAACGAGTCGCCGGGCTGCCGGTTCCTGGTGCGGCTCCCGGTCTGAGCGCCGCCCCACTGGCGTCCCGGGCGTCGCGGGGGCTGCCGCAACGGGACGTTCAGTGCCACGCTGGACCCATGAACATCGTCGTCGGCTACGTCCCGACCCCCGAAGGTGTGGCAGCGTTCGAGTACGCCACCGCCGCCGCGCAGCGCGACGACGCCACCCTCGTCGTGGTCAACACCGGCTACCGCGGTGACGACTCCGGGCCGTCGTTCGCCAGCCAGACCGACCTCGACGCGATCGCCGACCAGCTGGCCGCGCTCGGCGTCGCGCACGAGATCCGGCAGCCGGCCAACGCGGACTCCCCCGCCGACGAGGTGCTCAAGGCGGCCGAGGAGACCGACGCCGACCTGATCGTCATCGGCCTGCGCCGGCGCAGCGCGGTCGGCAAGCTCTTCCTCGGCAGCAGCGCGCAGCAGATCCTGCTCGAGTCCGTCTGCCCGGTGGTCGCGGTCAAGCAGCGCTAGCGGGTCCGGCCCTTCAGCCGCCGGCTGACCGCCTGCTCGGTCTCCCGCGCGGCCTGCCGCTCGGCCAGGGCGTGGCGCTTGTCCCAGGACTTCCGGCCGCGGGCGAGCGCGATCTCGACCTTCGCGCGGCCGTCCTTGAAGTAGAGCGTCAGCGGGACGACCGTCATGCCGCCCTCCCCGACCTTGCGGGCGATCTTGTCGATCTGGGCGCGGTGCAGCAGCAGCTTGCGCTTCCGCTTGGACCCCTCGGTGAGCCAGCGCGCCTGGGAGTACTGCGGGATGTGCACGCCGTGCAGCCAGACCTCGCCGTCCTCCACGTCGACGAAACCGCCGGACAGGGACGCCCGGCCGGCGCGCAGCGCCTTCACCTCCGGGCCGACCAGGACGATGCCGGCCTCCCACGACTCCCCCAGCTCGAAGTCGTGCGCCGCCTTGCGGTTGCGCGCGACCACCGGGTCCGTGGCTGGCTTCCTCACCCGAGGATCGTAGTCAGCCGGCGCCTCAGCCGGTGTTGCGCATCCCGGCGGCGATCCCGTTGATGGTGAGCAGCAGCGCCCGCTCCAGCTCCGGGTCGTCCTCGCCGGCCCGGCGCCGGGCCAGCAGCTGCACCTGGAGGTGGTGCAGCGGCTCCAGGTAGTTCTCCCGGATCTCCAGGGTGGTGCGCAGGATCGGGTCGCGGTCGAGCAGGCTGGTGTCGCCGGTGACCCGGAGCAGCTCGGTGACGGTGCGGGCGTGCTCGGTGGCGATGGTGTCGAGGATGCCGCGCAGGTGCTCGGGGACGAGGGCGTCGACGTAGCTGCGGGAGATCTCCAGGTCGGTCTTGACCAGGGTCATCGCGACGTTGTCGAGGAAGGTCCGGAAGAACGGCCACCCGGCGTACATCTCGGCGAGCGCGGCCTCCCCGTCGGCGTGCTCCCGGGCCGCGGCGAGCCCGGTGCCGACGCCGTACCAGCCGGGCACGATCTGCCGCGACTGCGTCCAGCCGAAGACCCACGGGATCGCGCGCAGGTTCGCCAGGCCGCCGCCGGCGTCCGGGCGCCGCGCCGGGCGGGAGCCGATGTGCAGCGCCCCCAGCAGGTCGACCGGCGTGGCGGCGAGGAAGTACTCGGCCAGGCCGTCGTGCTCGGCCAGCGCCGTGTACGCCGCGTGCGCGTGCTCGGAGACGAGGTCCATCACGCCGTCCCAGCGGGCCGCCTGCTCGGCCGTGCGCCGGTCGCGCCGGTGCAGCACGCTGGCCTCCAGGGTGGCGGCCAGCGAGAGCTCGAGATTCTGCCGGGCCAGCACGGGCAGGGCGTACTTGTCGGAGATGACCTCGCCCTGCTCGGTGATCTTCAGCTCGGAGTCGACAGTCCCCCACGGCAGCGCCATGATCGCGTCGTACGTCGGCCCGCCGCCGCGGCCCACGGAGCCGCCGCGGCCGTGGAAGAACACCAGCCGGACGCCGTGCGCGCGGGCCACGTCGCGGGCCCGGCGCTGCGCGCGCTGGATCTGCCACTGCGAGGTGGTGATGCCGCCGGCCTTGTTGGAGTCGGAGTAGCCGAGCATGACCTCCTGGACGTCGCCGCGCAGCGCCAGCACCCGCCGGTACGACGGGTCGCCGAGCAGGGCCTCGAGGATCTCGGTGACCTTCTCCAGCTCGTCGACGGTCTCCAGCAGCGGCACGAACCCGATCCGGGCGTACTGCTTCTCAGGGTCCGCGGCGGCGAGGTCGACCAGGCCGGCCTCGCGGGCCAGCACCACCGCGGCCAGGATGTCGTCGGCGTGGTGGGTCATCGAGACGATGTAGCTCTCCACCGTGCGCGGTCCGAGGGTGTCGAGCGCCCAGCCGATGACGTCGAAGGTGGCCGCGGTCCGGGCGCCGTCCTCGTCGAGCGGGAGCGGACGCGGCGCCAGCGGCCGGCGGCCGGCCAGCTCCGCGGACAGCACCCGGGTCCGGGCCGGCTGGTCGAGGTCGGCGTACGGGGCGTCCTGGTCGGGCGCGGACCGCAGCCGGTCGAGGAGCTGCCCGACGGCGTGGTGGTGCTTCCCGGAGTGCTCGCGCACGTCCAGGGTCGCCAGGGTAAGCCCGCCCGCGGCGACGGTCCGGACCAGCCGCTCCAGGTCGCCGCCGGCGACGAGCTCGCCCTGGTGGGCGCGCACCGATTCGTGCAGCAGCCGCAGGTCGTCGAGGAGCTCGCGGTCGTCGCGGTAGTCGCGGCCGGGCTCGTGGCCGCGCCCGCCGGTGATCCTGCGCTCGGTGAGCTGCAGCCGGAGGCCCACGCAGGTCAGGTAGAGCCGGTAGGGCTCCTCGGCGTTGAGGCGCAGGTAGCGCGGCTCGATCTCGGGGAGCACGGCGAGGCGTTCGTCGAGCCGGGCCAGCAGGGCGGGCGCCGCGGCGGAGAGGCGGCCGGAGACGGACAGGTCGCGGCGCAGGTGCTCGACGGCGGTGCGCAGCAGCCGGACGCCGTGCACGGCCTGCAGCTCGAGGACCTCCCGGGTGACCGCGGGGGTGACGTTCGGGTTGCCGTCGCGGTCACCGCCGATCCAGGAGCCGAACCGCAGCGGCCGGGCCTCCAGCGGCAGGCCGATGCCGCGGCCGGCGAGCTGGTCGCGGAGTTCCTCCAGGACGTCCGGGACGGCCGCGGCGGAGAGGCCTTCGAGGTAGTAGATCCCGTTGCGGGCCTCGTCGACCGGCTCGGGCGGTTCGACCCGGATCTCGTCGGTCTGCCAGAGCAGGTCGACCACCTCGGCCAGGCGCCGGGTGCGGCGCGGCGAGTCGGGCTCCTCCAGCAGCGTCGCGACCCGGCGCAGCTTCTCCAGCGTGGAGCGGCGCGCCACCTCGGTGGGGTGCGCGGTGAACACCGGCCGGACGGTCACGTGCGCGGCGCCGTCGGCGACCACCTCCGGCGCGGTGCCGGCGGCCTCGATCCGGGCGAGCGCCTGCTCGATCCAGCTGCCGTCCCGCGCGGCCTGCGCCAGCAGCGAGTGCCCGCGATGCACCTGCTCGGTCAGGTTGGCCAGGTGGAAGTAGGCGGTGAAGGCCCGGGCGAGCAGGGTCGCCGTGCCCAGGTCGAGGCTCGGCAGGTCGTCGAGGGTGTCCCGCTTCGCGTGCCCGCGGACGGTCTCGACGAGGTCGAGCAGGGCCTGCCCCTCGTTGCGGACCAGGGTCTCGCCGAGCAGCGAGGTGACCAGGCGGATGTCACGGCGCAGGTCGGCGGGGACGGTGTCGGGTTCGGTGTCGGGTTCGGGGACCTGCTCCATCTCCGGGGTCACCGGGCCGACTCTAGGACGACGACGTGCAGGGTGCGAGGCCCGTGCACCCCCTCGACCCGGCTGAGCTCGATGTCGGAGGTGGCCGACGGACCGGAGATCCAGGTCTGCGGGCGGCGGGGGTCGAGGCGGGCGATCGCGTCCGCGACGCCAGCGACGACCTGGTCGGCGGCGAGGACGCACACGTGCAGGTCGGGCACGAGCGAGAGCGCGCGGCGGCCCTGGCCCGGGCCGTGGTCGAGCACCAGGGTGCCGGTCTCGGCGATGCCGACGGTCGCAGTGGTGACGACGGCCGCGACCCGGTCGAGCTCGGCCGCGGGGAGGCCGGCGTCGACGACCATGCTGACCCCGTCCGGAAGGGCGTGCGGAAAGCCTTCGGGCACGAGGACCGACCGGCTGCCGAGGATCCCGGCGAGGACCGCGGTCACCTGCTCCGGCGTCGTGCGGTGGACCTCGGCGCGGTAGTCCGCGACCCGTTCGCAGAACAGCCCGACGACGTCGGCGGGCCCGGGGCTCTCGCGGTAGGAGCGGTCGACCTCGACCACCTCGGGGCGGGTCCGGAGAGCGTCCCGGACCGCGGCCAGCACGGTCTCGCGGCTCACGCCCCTGCTCATTTCCCTGCTCATTTCCGGGCTCATTTCCGGGCTCCCTTCCGGCCGCCGTCGGTACGACGCCACCAGGCCCGGAACGACTCGGCCGGTGCCGGGGGCAGGTCGCGGGCGCCGGTCCACTTCTTCGCGCCGGCCCGTCGTCCGAGCCCGAGACCCAGGCGGGTGAAGCGCTCGGCCAGGCCCAGGCGGCGCGCGGACCCCAACACCGCGGCGGCGCCCTTCATCGCGACCGCCTCCGGCGTGGGAAGTCCACCCGACTTCCTGGCCCGGTGGCTGTCGACGACCTGGGCGCGCAGGTCGACCAGCACGCTGGGGATGTCGATCGCGACCGGGCAGACCTCGTAGCAGGCACCGCACAAAGTGGAGGCGTACGGCAGCGAGTCGGTCTGCTCGTCGGTCCCGGTGCCCTTGAGCAGCGGGTTGAGGATCGCCCCGATCGGGCCGGGGTAGACCGACCCGTAGGCGTGGCCCCCGGTCCGCTCGTAGACCGGGCAGACGTTGAGGCAGGCCGAGCAGCGGATGCAGCGCAGCGCCTGGCGTCCGACCTCGTCGGCCAGCACCCGGCTGCGGCCGTTGTCCAGCAGCACCACGTGCACCTCCTGGGGCCCGTCGCCCGCGCTGGTCCCGGACCAGGTGGAGGTGTACGGGTTCATCCGCTCCCCGGTCGAGGACCGCGGCAGCAGCTGCAGGAACACGTCCAGGTCCCCCCAGGTCGGAACCACCTTCTCGATGCCCACCACCGAGACCAGCACCTCCGGCAGGGTCAGGCACATCCGGCCGTTGCCCTCGGACTCGACGACCACCAGGGTCCCGGAGTCGGCGACGGCGAAGTTGGCGCCGGAGACGCCCACCTTGGCGCGCAGGAACTTCTCCCGCAGGTGCGCGCGCGCCGCCGCCGCGAGGACCGCCGGTTCGTCGGTCAGGTCGGCCGGGGCAGGACGCCCCACCGCGCCCATGCTGCGCAGGAAGATCTCCCGGACCTCCGCCCGGTTGCGGTGGATGGCCGGGACCAGGATGTGCGAGGGCAGGTCGTCGCCGAGCTGGACGATGAGCTCGGCCAGGTCGGTCTCCCAGGCGGCGATGCCGTGCGCGGCGAGGTGCTCGTTGAGGCCGATCTCCTGGGTCACCATCGACTTGACCTTGACCACCTCCTCGGCCTGGTGGGCCTGGGCGATCCGGGTGACGATCGCGCACGCCTGCTCCGCGTCCGCCGCCCAGTGCACGGTCGCACCGTTGCGGGTCAGCGCCTCCTCCAGCGTCAGCAGGTGCTCGTCCAGCCGCGCGAGGGTGTTGTCCTTGATCGCCGCCCCGGCCTGCCGGAGCGACTCCCAGTTGTCGACCTCGCCGACGACGGCGGCCCGCTTGGCCCGGATCGTCGCGGTCGCGTGGCCGAGGTTGCGGCGCAGCTGGGTGTCGGCCAGCGCGGCCTTCGCGGCGTCGGGGAACGGCGGCATCCCGACGAAGGTGCCGGTCATGCTGTCCTCCTCATGTCAGGTCCCCCTCGGTCGAGGCGAGGATCTGCGCCAGGTGCAGCGGCCGTACGCCGGCCCGCTGGCGGGACAGCAGCCCGCCGACGTGGGTCAGGCAGCTGGAGTCGCCGGCGCAGAGCACCTCGGCCCCGGTCTCGCGGACGTGCCGGACCTTGTCCGAGCCCATCGCGATCGAGGTGTCGGCGTTCTTCATCGCGAAGGTGCCCCCGAACCCGCAGCACTCCTCGGCGCCCGGCAGCTCGACCAGGTCGATCCCGCGCACCTCCCGCAGCAGCGCCAGCGGCCGGTCCCCGACGCCGAGCATGCGCAGCGAGTGGCACGTCGGGTGGTAGGTGACCCGGTGCGGGAAGTACGCGCCGACATCGGTGACGCCGAGCACGTCGACCAGGAACTCGCTCAGCTCGTAGGTCCGCGGCGACACCGCCGCCACCGCCGCCTGCAGCCCGGCGTCACCGGACCGCCGGGCGACGATCGCGTGCTGGTGCCGGGCCGACCCGGCGCACGACCCCGAGGGGGTCACGATCGCGTCGTACCCCTCGAAGGCGCGGACGAACGAGCGCACCGCCGGCACCGCCTCGTCCAGGTAGCCGGTGTTCACCATCGGCTGGCCGCAGCAGGTCTGCGCGGCCGGGAATTCGACCTCGACGCCGAGCCGGCGCAGCAGCCGCACGGTGGCCTTGCCGACCTCCGGGTAGAGCGCGTCGTTGATGCAGGTGACCTGCAGGGCGACCTTGAGGGCAGCGCTCACCCGGCCATCCTGCCGTCCCGCGGCTGGTAGCGCACGACCTCGGTGCTCTGCAGCACCAGCCGGCGCAGCGCCTCCAGGTCCCCGGAGACGGCACCGGCCGCACGGCCCTGGACCAGGACGTTGCCGAGCGCCGTCGCCTCGACGGGCCCGGCGAGCACCACCCGGCCGCTGCGGTCGGCGACGGCCTGGCAGAGCAGGGTGTTGAGCGCTCCCCCGCCGACGAGGTTGATCGTGCGGACGTCGCGACCGGAGAGCGCAGCCGCCTGCTCGACCGCGTCGGCGAACGCCTGCGCCAGGCTGTCCACGACGGCGCGGACCAGCGCGGGGCGGGAGGCCGGCGCCGGAAGGCCGGCGTCGTCGTACCAGCCGGTGATCCTGGCCGGCATGTCGCCCGGCGCCACGAACGAAGGGTCCTGGACGTCGAAGACGTGCTTGGCCGGCGGCAGGGCGGCCGCGGCGCGGAGCAGGCTCTCCAGGTTCTCCGGATGGCCGGACCGGTCCCAGCCGCGCAGGCACTCCGAGAGCAGCCAGAGGCCCATCACGTTGGTGAGGAAGCGGACCCGGCCGTCGACGCCGCCCTCGTTGGTGAAGTTCGCGACCCGGGCCGCGGTCGAGAGCACCGGCTTCTCCAGCTCGACGCCGACGAGTCCCCAGGTGCCGCAGGAGAGGAAGGCCGCGTCGTCGCCCTGGAGCGGGACGCCGACCACCGCGGAGGCGGTGTCGTGCGAGCCGACCGCGACGACCGGGATCCCGTCGGCGCCGACGACCTCGGCGACGTGGGGCAGGAGGTACCCCAGCGGCGTCCCCGGGTCGACCAGGGTGCCGAGCAGCCGGGACGGGAGTCCGAGCCGCTCGGCCAGCTCCGTGTCCCAGGCACCGGTCGCCACGTCGAGGAGCCCGGTCGTCGAGGCGTTCGTGCGCTCCGTGGCCGACGCGCCGGTCAGCCAGTACCCGAGCAGGTCGGGCACCAGGAGCATGGTCTCGGCCGCGGCGACGAGCGGGTCGGCGGCGAGCTGGTACAGCGTGTTGAACGGGAGGAGCTGCAGCCCGTTGCGGGCGTAGAGGTCCGGGTGCGCGACCTGCTGGTGCACGGTCGCGACGCCGCCGGCGGTGCGGTCGTCGCGGTAGTGGTACGGCAGCCCGAGCAGCCGGCCGCCGGCGAGGAGGCCGTAGTCGACGGCCCACGAGTCCACCCCGATGCTGGCCAATCCCTGGCCGCGGGCGGTCGCCTTCGCCTGCGCGGACCGCAGGCCGAGCACGGCCTGGTGGTACAGCTCGACCAGGTTCCAGTGCAGTCCGTCGGGCAGCCGCACCGGGTCGTTGGGGAACCGCGCCACGGCCTCGGTGCGGAGCACCCCGGGGCCGACCTCGCCGAGGACGACCCGGCCGCTGGAGGCGCCCAGGTCGACCGCGGCCACCTGCACGGTGCGGTTCCTCGGGAGGCTCATCGGGTCGCTCCCCGGGTCACCGCAGGAACGCGGCCGCGACGCCCGCGTCCACGGGGATGTGCAGGCCGGTGGTGTGGCTCAGGTCCGAGGTGCAGAGCACGAAGACGGCGTTGGCGATGTTCTCCGGCAGCACCTCGCGCTTGAGGATGGTGCGCTGCGCGTAGAACTTGCCCAGGTCCTTCTCCTCGACGCCGTAGACGGCGGCGCGGTTGGCGCCCCAGCCGCTGGCGAAGATGCCGGAGCCCTGGACGACGCCGTCGGGGTTCACGCCGTTGACCTTGATCCCGTGCTCCCCGAGCTCGGCGGCGAGCAACCGGACCTGGTGGGCCTGGTCGGCCTTCGCCGCGCCGTACGCGACGTTGTTCGGGCCGGCGAAGATCGAGTTCTTGCTGGAGATGTAGACGATGTCCCCGCCCAGCCGCTGCTCGATCATCACCTTCGCGGTCGCCTTCGCGACCAGGAAGGACCCCTTGGCCATCACGTCGTGCTGCAGGTCCCAGTCCTGCTCGGTGGTCTCCAGCAGCGAGCGGGAGAGCGACAGCCCGGCGTTGTTGACCACCAGGTCGACCCCGCCGAACGCGAGCACGGCGGCGTCGACGGCGGCCTGGACCGCCCCGGCGTCGGAGACGTCGACCTGGACGCCGACGGCGACGTCGGCCCCACCGCCCACCTCCTGACCGATGGCGGCGGCGGCCTGCTGCGCCTTCTCCCGCGACAGGTCGGCGATGACCACACAGGCGCCGTTCTCGGCGAGCCGCTGCGCGGTCGCCCTGCCGATGCCGGAGGCGGCACCGGTCACGAACGCGATCCGGGTCGCCAGCGGCTTCGGCGCCGGCATCCGCCGGAGCTTCGCCTCCTCCAGCGCCCAGTACTCGATCCGGAACTTCTCGGCCTCGTCGATGGGCGCGTACGTCGAGAGCCCCTCGGCGCCGCGCATCACGTTGATCGCGTTGACGTAGAACTCACCGGCCACGCGGGCGGTCTGCTTGTCCTTGCCGAAGGAGAACATCCCGACGCCGGGGACCAGCACGATCAGCGGGTCCGCGCCGCGGATGGCCGGCCAGGAAATGCCGCTGTCCGCGGTGGCGTTGCGGTCGTAGTAGCCCTGGTAGTCCTCGCGGTACGCCAGGTGCAGCGCGCGGAGCCGGGCGACCGACTCCTCGACGCTCGCGTCCGCCGGCAGGTCGAGGACCAGCGGTTTCACCTTGGTCCGCAGGAAGTGGTCCGGGCAGGAGGTGCCGAGCGCGGCGAGCCGCGGGTGCTCGGCGGCGGCCAGGAAGTCCAGGACGACGTCGCTGTCGGTGAAGTGGCCGACCATGGCCCGCCCGTTCGACGCGGCGTCCTGCGAGGCGATCGAGCGGATCGTCGGCATCAGCGCCGCCGCCTTGGCGCGGCGCTCGGCCTCGGGCAGCGCGCCGTAGCCGGCCAGCGGCGGGCCGAACGGCTCGGCCCTGCTGTGCTCGGCGATGTACGCCGCCGCGGTGTCGATGATCCACAGCGAGTTCCGCTCGGACTCCGCGCTGGTGTCCCCCCAGGCGGTGATGCCGTGCCCGCCGAGGACGCAGCCGACGGCCTGGGGGTTCTGCCGCTTGATCTCGGCGATGTCCAGGCCGAGCTGGAACCCGGGCCGGCGCCACGGCACCCAGACGACCTTCTCGCCGAAGATCTCCTTGGTCAGCGCCTCGCCGTCGGCGGCGGTGGCGATCGCGATCCCGGAGTCGGGGTGCAGGTGGTCGACGTGCGGTGCGTCCACCAGCCCGTGCATCGCGGTGTCGATCGACGGCGCCGCGCCGCCCTTGCCGTGCAGGCAGTAGTCGAACGCGGCGACCATCTCGTCCTCGCGCTCCAGGCCCGGGTAGACGTCCACCAGGGCGCGCACCCGGTCCAGCCGCAGCACGGCCAGTCCCTCCGGCTTCAGCGTGCCCAGGTCGCCGCCGGAGCCCTTCACCCAGACGAGCTCGACGTCCTCGCCGGTGACGGGGTCGGTCCCGGTGCCCTTGGCGGAGGTGTTGCCGCCGGCGTAGTTGGTGTTCTTCGGGTCGGCGCCGAGCCGGTTCGACCGGCTGATCAGCTCGGTGACGGTCGGGTTGACGGGGTTGCTCATGAGGTCAGTTCCATCCAGCCTGCGCACCGCCGACGCGGTCCGCCTCGATCTGCTCCTGGTAACCGCTGGCGGCGAACGCGGCCATCGGGTCGGCCGGCAGCCCGCGGTCCTCGCGGTAGCCGGCCAGGTCGCGTCGTACGTCGGTGTAGAACGCGTCCATGAAGATCTGGTTCGCACCGAGGACGTCGCCCTCGGTGCGGGCCGCGTCGAGCGCGGCGGTGTCGAGCAGGAGCGCCCGGGCGAGCATCTCCTGGACGTTGAGCACCGACCGGATCTGGCCGGGGATCTTCTTCTCGATGTTGTGGCACTGGTCGAGCATCAGCGCGACCTCGCTCCCGTCGCCGTACCCGCCGCCGCGGACCACCTCGACCAGGATCCGGTAGAGCTGGAACGGGTCCGCGGCACCGACGATCAGGTCGTCGTCGGCGTAGAACCGGCTGTTGAAGTCGAACGAGCCGAGCTTCCCGAGCCGCAGCAGCTGGGCCACGATGAACTCGATGTTGGTGCCGGGCGCGTGGTGGCCGGTGTCGAGGCAGACGGTGGCCCGCTCCCCCAGCTCCAGGCAGTGCACCAGCGACGTGCCCCAGTCGGGCACGTCGGTGTGGTAGAACGCCGGCTCGAAGAACTTGTACTCCAGCACCAGCCGCTGGTCGCCGGAGAGCTGCGCGTAGATCTGCGCCAGCCCCTCGGCCAGCCACTCCTGGCGGGCCCGCATGTCGGCCTGGCCCGGGTAGTTGGACCCGTCGGCGAGCCAGATCTTGAGGTCGCGGGAACCGGTGGCGTCCATGACGTCGATGCAGTCCAGGTTGTGCTGCACCGCCATCGCGCGCACCTTCGGGTCCGCGTGGGTGAGGCTGCCGAGCTTGTAGGCGTCGTCCTGGAAGGTGTTGGAGTTGATCGTGCCGAGCCCGACGCCGAGGTCCTCGGCGTACCTGCGCAGGGCGCCGAAGTCGTCCACGACGTCCCACGGGATGTGCAGCGCGACGGTGGGGGCGAGCCCGGTGAAGCGGTGCACGGCCGCGGCGTCGGCGATCTTCTCCTCGATCGAGCGCGGGGTGCCGGGGGTGCCGAAGACCTTGAACCGGGTGCCGGAGTTGCCGTACGCCCAGGACGGGACTTCGATCGCCAGCTGGTCGAGCCGGTCGGTGATGGTGTCGAACGTGGTCATGCCGTCACTCGTTCTCTCGGTGGAGCTGGTCCTCGAGGTGGAAGACCTCGCGGAGCTGCAGGAAGCCGGTGTCGGGGCGTGCCTCGCCGAGGTCGTCGAAGAACTCGGCCATCTCGGCCTGCCACCGGGCGTTGACGTCGGTGCCGTCCATCCCGGCGAGGGCGGCCTGCAGGTCCGGCGTCTCGAAGTAGCCGATCAGCAGGCCGTCCTCGCGGAGGAACAGCGAGTAGTTGTGCCACCCGGTGGAGGCGAGCGCCGCGAGCATGTCCGGCCAGACCGCCCGGTGACGCTCGACGTACTCGTCGAGACGCTCGGGCCTGACCTGGAGCTGGAAGCACACTCGTGGCATCTCGCTCGCCTCCCCCGGGTGAGCCGGCTCAGAAGTTGAACTTGTCGATGTTCTCGGCGTTGAAGACGTACGGGTCGCCCAGCAGGACGGTCCCGTCGGCGCCGACCTTGAAGTCGCCGAGCTTGCCGGCCTTGAAGGAGTCGCCCTCCTTGCCGGTGATGTCGCCGTCGACCATGGCCTTGGCCGCGAACGCCGCCAGGTAGCCCAGGTCCTCCGGGTTCCAGAGCGCGAACTCCTTGACGGTGCCGTCCTTGACGTAGTCGCGCATCTGGTTCGGGGTGCCGAGACCGGTGAGCGCGACCTTGCCCTTGTACTGCGAGGTGGACAGGTAGCGGGCAGCCGCCGCGATGCCGACGGTGGTCGGCGAGACGATGCCCTTCAGGTTCGGGTGGGCCTGGAGGAGCGCCGCGGTCTTGTCGAACGAGGTCTGGTCGTCGTCGTTGCCGTAGACGGTGTCGACGAGCTTGACGTTCGGGTGGTTCGCCGCGAGGTCCTTCTTCATCAGCTCGATCCACGCGTTCTGGTTGGTCGCGTTGGCCGCGGCCGACAGGATCGCGATCTCGCCGGAGTCACCGATCTGCTTGGTGATGCTGTCGACCTGCGCCTTGGCGATGCCCTCGGCGGTCGCCTGGTTGACGAAGAGGTCACGGCAGTCCGGGCTGGTGTCGGAGTCGAAGGTGACGACCTTGGTGCCGGCCGACTGCGCCTGCTTGATCGCGTCGCAGATCGCCTTCGGGTCGTTGGCCGAGATCACCAGCGCCTTGACGCCCTGCTGGGCGGCGGTGTTGATGTACTGCACCTGCGCGTCCGGGCTCGCCTGGTCGGGACCGACCTGGGCGAAGGTGCCGCCGAACTCCTTGACCGCGGCCTCGCCACCCTTGCTGCTGGTGTCGAAGTACGGGTTGCCGAGGTTCTTCGGGAGGAACGTCACGGTGGTCTTGCCACCGGAGCTGCTGCTGCCGCCGTCGCCGTTGTCGTCGGAGGAGCCGCAGGCGGTGAGGGCCACGGCCGCGCTCAGCGTGAGTGCGACGAGCGCGGCGGCCCGCTTGGAGCGGAACTTCATGGGTTCGTACCTTTCTCTGGGTCAGACACCGGCGGGCGCCGCGTGCTGCGGAGCGGGTGGAGCGGGTGGAACGGACGGGGGCCCTGCGAGGGGCGCGCTGCGACGCGCCCGGAGCTGCTGGAGCCCGGCGAGCAGGCTCGGCGCGATCACCGACGCGACCAGCAGGCAGCCGATGATGATGTTGGTGACGTTGACGGTGATGCCCTTCAGGCGCAGCGCGCTGGAGATGACGCCGATCAGGACGACGCCGGCGAGCACGCCGTGGTACTTGCCGCGGCCACCGAAGATCGAGACGCCGCCGAGGAGCACCGCGGCGATCACCTGGAGCTCCAGCCCGGTGGCGTTGTCGCCGCGGGCCGAGCCGAACCGGAGGGTGAAGAAGATGCCCGCGAACGCCGAGACGGCGCCGGAGAGCACGAACAGGATCAGCTTGGTCCGCTGGACGTCGACGCCGGTGAAGTGCGCCGCCTCGCTGTTGAGGCCGATGTCGTAGACACCCCGGCCGAAGGTCGAGAAGTGCAGCAGGGTGATGAAGATCAGCGCCAGCACGACGAACGGGATCATCACGTTCGGGTAGCTCCCGCCGCCGATCGTGTTGTTCGCCCAGTCCCGCCAGCCCTGCGGGAAATCGGTGATCGCCTTGGTGCCCAGCAGGCCGACGGCGAGGCCGCGGTAGAGCGCGAGGGTGCCGATGGTGACCGCGAGCGACGGCAGGCCGACGTACCCGACGAGGAAACCGTTGACGAAGCCGCAGACGACACCGGCCACGATCGCCGCCGCGGCGGCGGCGGCGATCGGCCAGCCGTGGTCGACCAGGGTGCCGAGGAGCGCGCTGGACAGCCCCACCACCGAGGCGACGGACAGGTCGATCTCCCCGGTGATGATCACCATCGTCATCGGCAGCGCGATCAGCAGCACCGGCGTGATGTCGAGGAGCAGGAAGCGCATGGTCAGCGGGCCGTCGAAGTTCGGCACGTTGTAGAGCGAGTAGAGGACGACCGCGAGGGTGAGCGCGATGATCCCGGCCTCGCGGGTCAGCAGGACGCGCCGCCACAGCGGCTCGCTCCAGGAACGGTAGGTGCGGTTCATCAGTCCCTCGCTTCGATGAGCTTGCGTTCGCGGCGGGCGGAGAGCACCCGGTCGAGGACGACGGCGCTGAGGATCAGGGCGCCGACCACGGCCTGCTGCCAGAAGTCCTGGATGCCGACGATCGGGAGTGCGCTGTTGATGGTGACCAGGAGGAGCGCGCCGATGGCCGCGCCCCACACGGTGCCGCTGCCGCCGGAGATCGCGACGCCGCCGATGACCACGGCCGCGACGGCCTGGAGCTCGATGCCGTAGCCGGCGTTGGAGGAGACGGTGCCGTAGCGGGCCGCGAAGACGACGCCGGCGAGACCGGCCAGGGCGCCGGAGAGCACGAAGGCCGACAGCACCCGGCGGCGGACGCGGAGTCCGTAGAGGACGGCGGCGTCGGGGTCGGAGCCGATCGCGTAGAGCTCGCGACCGCCGCGCGCGGTGTAGAGGTAGTAGCCGACGGCGGCCAGGACGACGACCGCGATCAGCGTCAGCACGGGGATCCCGAGGACCGAGCGGGTGCCGAGCGCCAGGAAGTCGTGCGGCATGTCGCCGGCGTTGATCCGGTTGCTGCCGGCCCAGGTCAGCACGATGCCGCGGTAGATGTAGAGCGTGCCCAGGGTGATCACCAGCGCCGGCACCTTGCCGTAGGCCACCAGTGCTCCGTTGACCAGGCCGAGGACCGCGCCGGCCAGCATGCCGATCGCGAAGACGGCGACGATCGGGAGGCCCGGGTGGTCGACGAAAACCCGTCCGGTCAGGTACGCCGTCAGCCCGAGCACCGAGCCGACGGAGAGGTCGACGTTGCGGGTGATGATCACGCAGGCCTGGCCGGTGGCGAGCAGGAGCAGCAGGGCCGGGTTGAGCAGCAGGTTGCGCCAGCCGTCGGAGCTGAACACGAAGCTGTTCGTCTTGAACGTGGCGACGAGCACCACGGCGACCAGCACCAGGAAGATGGAGAACTCCCGCGAGCGCAGGACGGTGTTGAGGATCCGCCGCCCGCGCGGCAGCTCGCTCGGCTCGACCAGCAGGGTCTCGGCCACCGACGCCTCGGTGGTCCCGTCCTGCTCGAGGGTCTCGTTCATCGGGCGGACTCCAGGTGGTGGGTGGCGGCGCGCATGACGTTCTCGGGCGTGGCCCGGTCGCGGTCGAGGTCGGCGGTGATCCGGCCCTCGCAGACGACCAGGACGCGGTCGGCCATGCCGAGCACCTCGGGCAGCTCGGAGGAGATCATCAGGATCGCGAGGCCCTGGCCGGCGAGCTCGGACAGCAGCCGGTGCACCTCGGCCTTGGTGCCGACGTCGATGCCCCGGGTGGGCTCGTCGATGATCAGCAGGGTCGGGTCGGTCGCGAGCCACTTGGCGATCACGACCTTCTGCTGGTTGCCGCCGCTCATGGTGGCGGCGTTCATGTCCAGCGCGTTGGTCTTGACCTCGAGCTTGGCCGCCCACGGTCCGGCGGCCCGGTTCTCCGCGCCGGCCGTGATGAGTCCGAAACGAGCGAGCCGGTCGCGGATCACGCCGACGACGTTGCGGGCCACCGAGCTCTCGACGACCAGGCCCTGCCGGCGGCGGTCCTCGGGCACGAAGGCCATCCCGGCGCGGATCGCGGCGCGGGGGTTCCCCGCCGGCACGGCCCGGCCACCGAGGCGGACGGCGCCGGCCTCGTAGCCGTCGACACCGAAGACCGCGCGGGCGATCTCGCTGCGGCCGGCGCCGACGAGACCGGCGAGACCGACGATCTCCCCGGCCCGGACGGTGAACGAGATGTCGTGGAAAAGCCCGGTCGAGGTGAGGTTCTCGACCTCGAGCACCGGGTCGCCGAGCTCCGCCGGCGTCTTCGGGAAGAGGTCGCCGACCTCGCGGCCGACCATCTCGGCGACGACCGCGTCGACGTCGGTGTCCGCGGTGCGGTGGCTGGCGACGTAGGCGCCGTCGCGCATCACGGTGATCTCGTCGCAGAGCGAGAAGACCTCGTCGAACCGGTGCGAGATGAAGACCAGGGCGCGGCCCTCGTCGCGCAGGCTGCGGGCGACGGCGAAGAGCCGCTCGACCTCGACGCCGGAGAGCGCCGCCGTCGGCTCGTCCATGATCAGCACGCTGGCGTCCAGCGAGATCGCCTTGGCGATCTCGATGATCTGCTGGTCGGCGATGGAGAGCCCGAGCGCGGGGCGGCGGGGGTCGATGTGGACGCCGAGCCGGGTGAAGAGGCGTCGCGCCTCGGCGTACATGGCGGCCCGGTCGATCCGGCGGCCGCGGCCGAGGAGCTGGCGCCCCATGAAGATGTTCTCGGTGACCGACAGGTCGCCGAAGAGCGTCGGCTCCTGGTAGATCACCGCGACGCCGGCGGCCTTGGACTCGGCGGTGGAGCCGAAGTCGGCGTCCGCGCCGTGCAGCCGGAAGGTGCCGCCGTCGCGGCGGTGCACCCCGGCGACGATCTTGACGAGCGTGGACTTGCCGGCGCCGTTCTCGCCGACCAGGCCGTGGATCGAGCCGGACCGGACGCTCAGGCTGGCGTCGCGGAGGGCCTGCACGGCACCGAACGACTTGGTGACCGCGGCCAGCTCCAGCGCTGTCGCGCCTGCCGTTCCCGTCATGCTCGTCCTCCTGCGTTGAAAGGTTTCAATAACGGGACGCTAAGTGAGCCACATCACCAAGGTCAAGGATTTGCGAAGAAAAAGTTTCGGCGCGGTGAACATCGCCTCACACCTGTCCCGCGGAGTACAGTGCCCCGACTGAACCGTTTCATGTGTGAGGACGACGAGGAGGCGACGTGGAGACCGACGAGGCCCGGACCGGGACTCCCCCGCGCTCCGCGGGCGTGAAGGAGGTCGCCGCCGAGGCCGGGGTCTCCCTGGGCACCGTGTCCAACGTGCTCAACCGGCCCGAGCGGGTCAGCGAGGCCACCAGGCACCGGGTCGAGGACGCGATGCGCCGGCTCGGCTTCGTCCGCAACGACGCCGCCCGGCAGCTCCGCGCCGGCAAGAGCCACACCCTCGCCTACGTCATGCTCGACGCCACCAACCCGTTCTTCACCGACGTCGCCTCCGGCATCGACGACGCCGCCGAGGACGCCGGGCTCTCGCTCTTCCTCTGCAACAGCGACAACCGCCGGGAGCGCGAGGCGACCCACCTCGCCCGGCTGGAGGAGCAGCGTGTCCAGGGCATCCTGGTGACGCCGGTCGACCCCGACGACCCGAGCCTCCTCGAGGTCGCCCGACGCGGTACGGCCGTGGTGATCGTCGACCGGATCCCGTCGCGCGACCGGTTCTGCTCGGTCTCCGTGGACGACCACCTCGGTGGCCGGCTCGCCGTCGAGCACCTGGTCGAGCGCGGCCACGAGCGGATCGCCTTCATCGGCGGCCCGCTCTCGATCGGCCAGGTCCGCGACCGCCTCGCCGGTGCCCGCGAGGCGTGGGCCGAGGCGGGCCGCGAGCCCGACGCGCTCGTGGTCCTGGAGACCGAGGCGCTCACCGTCGCCGAGGGCCTGAGCGCCGGCGAACGCCTGGAGGGCATCACCGGGGCACGCCGGCCCACGGCGGCGTTCTGCGCCAACGACCTGCTCGCCCTCGGCCTGCTCCAGCAGTCCCTGGCGACCGGGCTCCAGGTCCCCGGCGACCTCGCCATCGTCGGGTACGACGACATCGACTTCGCCGCCGCCGCCGCGGTCCCGCTCACCTCGGTCCGGCAGCCCCGCCAGGAGCTCGGTCGCCGCGCGACCCAGCTGGCGCTGGCGGAGACCGAGGACGGCCACCTGCACCAGCGCGTCATCTTCGAGCCCGAGCTCATCGCGCGCGCGTCGACCCGCCCGGCCTGACCCCTGAGCCCGGCCCCTGGCCCCGGCCCCTGATCCCGGCCCCTGACCCGACCCCCGGCTTCCGGACGCACCGGTCGACGGTGTATTACTGAACCGACCCCTCCCGGAACTGAAAAGGTGCTGGTTCCGCTGGGGTGGCCGAGTGGCGAGGCTACGGCACGCAATGCCGTACACGGAGGTTCGATTCCTTCCCCCAGCTCGGACCACCCGTTCCGGTGGGTGTGCGAACGGCGGCATCGCGCGCACAATCGACCCATGGACATGAGCGGACCGATCGTCATCGGCTACGACGCCAGCCCCGACGCCGACCTGGCGCTCACCTGGGGGATGCAGACCGCGGAACGGATCGGGGCCGCCGTCCGGGTGCTCGTGGCCTCGCCGGACGGGAAGCGGCACGGGGACGAGGCGCGCGCCCAGCAGGCGGCTTCGCGGGCCCGCGACGCGATCACCCGGGACGAGTCCACCCCGGCCGAGGTGGTCGTCGCGCACGGCGAGGCCCTGCCGCTGCTGATGGCGGAGGCCCCCACGGCCCGGTTCCTCGTCGTCGGCAGCCGCGGGCACAACCGGATCGAGGCCCAGTGGCTCGGGTCCGTCAGCCAGCACCTCGCCGGGCACGCGGACTGCCCCGTCGCCGTGGTCCGGCCGACCAACAACCCCCGCTCGCGCCAGGTCCTGGTCGGCGTCGACGGCTCCGCCTCCAGCGAGCGCGCCCTCGCGTACGCCGTCCGCCGCGCGTCGCGGACCGGCGAGGAGGTCGTCGCCGTGCACGCCTACCAGCTGCCGAACTTCACCGAGGGCGGCCGCACCGGCGCCCGGTCCGCCGACATCGACACCACGCTGATCGACGACGCCGAGCGGGTCGCTGCCGAGCTGGTCGCCGGGGTGAAGGCCGACAACCCGGAGGTCGATCTCCGCAGCACCGCCGTGGTCGGCCGGCCCGGACGGGTCCTCGCCCGGCTCTCCGACGACGCCTGCCTGGTCGTGGTCGGCTCCCGCGGGCGCAACGCGGTCCAGGAGCTCGTCCTCGGCTCGGTCTCCCAGGAAGTCCTCTACCGGGCCGAGTGCCCGGTCGTCGTGGTGCGCTGACCCGGGTTCCCGGGACCTACGACTCTGCTCCCCGGGCCCGTCGCCCCTGTCCCGGGCGGCCGCACCGGCGTGTCCTGGTGGTCATGTCACCGCCGAGGGAGGAAAGCACGATGAGAGCAGCAGTCGTCACGAGCTTCGAGGCTCCGCTGGAGATCCAGGACAGACCGGTCCCGACCCCGGGACCCGGTCAGGTGCTGGTCCGGATGGAGGCCTGCGGACTCTGCCACACCGACATCCACGCCGCGCACGGCGACTGGCCGGTCAAGCCGACGCCACCGTTCGTGCCCGGCCACGAAGGGGTCGGCGTCGTCACGGCGCTCGGCGACGGGGTCGCCGCCCGCGCCGTGGGCGACCGGGTCGCGATCCCGTGGCTCGGCCACGCCTGCGGGCACTGCGACCAGTGCGTGCGCGGCTGGGAGACCCTCTGCCTGGAGCAGCAGAACAGCGGCTACTCCGTCGACGGCGGCTTCGCGGAGTACGCGGTCGCCGACGCGGCGTACGTCGTCCGGGTGCCGGACGGGGTGACGTCCTTCGACGCGGCGCCGCTCACCTGCGCCGGCGTCACGACGTACAAGGCGATCAAGGTGGCCGAGGTCCGGCCCGGCGAACGCGTCGCCGTCTTCGGCATCGGCGGCCTCGGGCACCTGGCGCTGCAGTACGCCCGCCTCGTCGGGGCCGAGGTCATCGCCGTGGACGTCACGCCGGAGAAGCTGGCCCTGGCCCGCGAGCTCGGCGCCGACCACGTCGTGAACGCCGCGGAGACCGACCCGGTCGCGGCCATCGAGGAGCTCGGCGGAGCCGACGTCGCTGTCGCCCTGGCCGTCTCGGAGCGGTCCTTCGAGCAGGCCTTCGCCTCGCTGCGCCGCGGCGGCCGCCTGGTCTGCGTGGCGCTCCCGCCGGAGCGCGAGGGCGTGATGCCGCTGCCGATCTTCGACACCGTGATCAAGGGCATCAAGGTGATCGGCTCGATCGTCGGCACCCGCCAGGACCTGGCCGAGGTCTTCCGCCTGCACGCGCTCGGCCGGACCAAGGTCGTCGCCCAGGGGTGCAAGCTCGACGACGTGAACCAGGCGATCGCCGACGTGCTCGCCGGCACGGTGGACGCCCGGCTGGTCTTCGAGTTCTGAGCACCGGGCGCACGACGAAGGCGACGCAAGAAGGCGACGCAAGAAGGCGACGCAAGAAGGCGACGCCGCCCTCGCCCCGGGGGAAGGGGCTCGGGCGACGTCGCCGACCCTGCTGGTCGTGCGGCTCACGTGCCGGCGCGGTGGAGCTCAGCGGAGGAGCGGAACCTTCGCGACCAGCGTGGAGGAGGCCCAGCGCTTGCCGAGGCCCCACACGGTTCCGGCGTTCGCGAGCGTCAGGGCGACCAGGCTGATCGCACCGAGCACGTGCTCGTCGAGGACCGGGTTGTTCGCCGGCGGGAGCGCGACGCTCCACATCATCAGGTAGAGCACGGCGCCGCCGAAGCCGGCCAGCCGCATCCCGATGCCGAACGTGAGGGCGACGCCGATGCCGAGCAGAGCCAGCATGAAGGCCCAGTCGACCCAGGCCGCGCCGGCGATCGAGCGGTAGAAGTCCGCGAACGGACCGTCGGCCCCGAACTTGAGGAAGCCCTCGGTGGGGCTGCCGCCGTGGATCCAGGCGGCGTTGCCGAAACGGTCGACGTTCCCGGCGTCGTCCCGCCCGGTGGCGTAGCCGAGCGCCAGGAGCTTGTCGAAGAACGCCCAGAGGAAGGTGAGACCGAAGGTGATCCGCAGGAGTGCGAGGGCCTTGGCCGCCGCCTCCGAGATGATCATCGGTCCACCGGAGCCTGCGGCCTTCGTGGTCGGGTCCGTCGTGGTCGGGTCCGTGCGGTGCCGGTGCGGCACGTGGATGGTTGCCATGATTTCTCCTTCGTCGCCTCCACGTTCCCGCCGCCGGGCACGGCGGGGTCAGGGCCGATCGGTCACCACGGGGGTCCGTTGGGCCCTGGTGCGGGGGACCATTGGACGCCGGGCCCGAACCCGTGCTCGCCGGGGTCCGGCCGCTCCCCCACCTGCCGGCCGGACAGCTGCGCGACCTCGAGGCGGAGGTACAGGTTCCGGGTGCCGTCCGCCCAGGGGGCCGGGTCCCAGATCCTGCGGATGTGCGCGATCAGCCGGCTGTCGACGACGACGCTGGTGCGGCCGCGGACCTGGACGCTCCACCCGGTGCGGGACCGGTCGTGCAGCTCGTCGACCTCGAAGGCGACCGCCGCGTCCCGCCCGTACGTCGCCAGCACCGTGGTCGGGTGGGTCCGGAAGACGACCGCCTCGTCGACCAGGGCGAAGTTCACCGGGACGACGTGCGGCCCGTCCGGCGCCACCACGGCGACCCGGCCGACGGACCTGTCGGCCAGCAGCGCACGGCACTCGCTCGGGCTGAGCTCCACGAGAACACCCATCGTGGTTCCTCCTGCGTCGTGCGGTCCCCCGGTTCCTGGTCGCACCAGCCTCCGCCGGCCCGGGCCCGGACACGAGGGCCGATGGTCCCGAGACCTGCGGACCCATGCCCCTCCCCGGCCGCCGCGCGGGTCCGCACCGTGGAGGCAGGACGCCACGAACGGGAGTGCGAGATGGACGAGAAGCCGACGACGAGCCGGCCGGTGGTCGTCGGGCTCGACGACAGCCCCGGTGGCCGGGCCGCACTGCGGTTCGCCCTCGAGGAGGGCCTGGCCCGCGGGACGACGGTCGAGATCGTGACCACCTGGATCATGGACACGATGATCCGCGAGGACGTCACCGACCAGATGGCCCGGGACGAGGCGCACGTCGTCCGGCTCCGCCAGGAACAGATCCTCGCCGAGGTCGCGGGCGACCTGCCCCGGGTGCCGCCGGTGGCCCACCTGGTGCTGCACGACTCCGGCGGCTCGCCGCTGGTGGAGGCCGCGGCGGACGCCGCGATGCTCGTCGTCGGCAGCGGCCGCAAGGGTCCGATGGCGCGCGCCTTCCTCGGCTCGGTCAGCGAGTTCTGCGTCCGGCACTCGCCCGTGCCGGTGGTGGTCGTGCCCGACCCGTCCAAGGTCGCCGAGCACGTCGCGCACGATCTGGTGGCGAGCCGGCCCGCCTGACCGGTCAGGCGCGGAAGGGCACCACCCAGAGCACCACCGTGCCGGTCCCGGTGGCAGGCACGCTCAACGTGAACGAGCCGCCGCGCCGCTCCGCGCGCGTCGCGAGGTTCTCCAGCCCGCTGCGCCGGCCGGACCCGCTCACCCCGCGGCCGTTGTCGGCGACCCGCACCTCGATCCGGTCGGTCGACGCGGTCACGGCCACCTCGGCCCGGGTCGCGCCGGCGTGCCGGGCGACGTTGCTGAGCGACTCCCGCACGACGGCGAGGACGTCCTCGCCGACGCCCCGGTCCACCAGGGTGTCCACCGGGCCCGCGAACCGGACCTCGGGGTCGAAGCCGAGGACGCCGCAGAGCCCCTCGACCAGCCCGAGGACGCCGGCGCGGACGCCGGTCCCGTCGGTCGCGTCGTGGTCGTGCAGCTCGAAGATCGAGTTCCGGATCTGCCGGATGGCCACGTCCAGGTCGCTGACGACCTGCTCGATCCGCGCCGCCAGCTCGCCGTCCTCCAGGCCCATGGTGATGCTCTGCAGGTTCAGCCCGGAGGCGAAGAGCTGCTGGATGACGTGGTCGTGCAGGTCCCGGGCGATCCGGTCGCGGTCCTCGAAGAGCTGCATCCGCTCCTTGTCCTGGCGTGCCTCGGAGAGCTCCAGCGCGACGGCCGCGTGGTTCGCGAACGAGGCCGCCAGCTCCAGGTCGCTCCGGCCGAACGGCTCCGCGCCGACCAGCCGCCCCACCACCAGCGACCCGGTGGTCTCCCAGCGGCCGGCCAGCGGCAGCACCATCGCCGGACCGACCGGGACCAGGTCGCGCAGGTGCACCACCTTGTCGGGCAGGTCCTCGGGTCCGGCCACCGCGACCGGCTTGCCGGAGCGGAGGACGTCCTGGGTGACGGTCCCGGCCATCGGGTAGCTGCGCCCCTCGAGCTCGTCGGCCCGGTTCCCGACCGCGACCGCGACCGCGAGCCGGTCGCCGCCAGGCTCCGGGAGCACCACGGTCACGACGTCGGCGCGGGCGAGCCGGTGCACCACCTCGGCGACGCTGCGGAGCGCCTCCAGGCCGGGTGCGGTGACCATCTGGACGGCCACGTCGGCCCCGGCCTGGGACCACGCCTCCCGGCGCTTGGCCTCGTCGTAGAGCCGGGCGTTGTCGATGGCGACCGCGGCCGTGGCGGCGAGCGCGGAAGCCAGCTCGACGTCGGACTCGGAGAAGTCGCCGCCGCCCCGACGCTCGGTCAGGTAGAGGTTGCCGAAGACGGCGCCGCGGATCGTGATCGGCACCCCCAGGAAGGTGTGCATCGGCGGGTGCTCGGCCGGGAACCCGACCGAGCGGTAGTCCTCGCTGAGCTCGTGCAGCCTGATCGGCTCGGGTTTGTCGATCAGCGCGCCGAGGACGCCCTTGCCCTGCGGCAGGTCCCCGATCCGTGCCACCGTCTCGTCGTCGAGCCCGACGTGCACGAAGCGCTCCAGCCGGTCACCCTCGGGCGCGACGACGCCGATCGCGCCGTACTGCGCCTCCAGCAGCTCGCAGGCCGCCTCGACGATCCGGTGCAGCACGGTGTCCAGCGACAGGTCGGTGATGATGCTCTGGTTCGCCTTGAGCAGGCCGCGGAGCCGGTCGTGCGCGGCGCGCACGTCCTGGGCACGGTCGATCAGCTGGCTGAGCAGCTCGTCGAGCTCCAGCGCGGGCACGAACCCAGCACCCTGGCTGTGTTCCTGGCGTGGACCCATGCGGTCACGGTAGCCACCGGGGGCACCGCCGTCACTCACCCCCGGCGCTGGTCCGGGAACCGGAGGCCGAGGACGCCGGGGACGCTGCCGACGAGGACCTTCGCGATCGCCCGCTCGTCCGCGCGCGACGGACCGTCCAGGAGGACGACGCCGTCGTCGACCTCGGCCGTCCAGTCGTACCCGGAGGCGCGGACCAGCTCGTCGACCTCGGCCTCGATGGCCGCATCGCCACGGGCCAGGACCGCGACCAGGTCGCGCCGGCTGATCATGCCGACCAGGCGGCCCCGCTCGATCACCGGCAGGCTCTTGACCGTGCTGCCGATCATCAGCGCCGCGGCCTCGGCGACCTCGGCCGCCGGCGGCACGGTCAGCAGGTGCCTGCTCATCACCTGCTCGACCCGCGTCGAGCCGGGTCCGGGGCCGGGCTCGACCGGGCGCTCGTGCGCCCGCTGGTCCGGGACGACCGTCTCGGCCAGCACGTCGGCCTCGCTGACCACGCCGACCAGCCGACCGGTGTCGTCCAGGACCGGCAGCGCCGTGACCCGGTGCTCGGCCAGCAGCGCGAGCACCTGCTTCAGGGTCGTCCCCGGGGACACCGACACGACCGACGACGTCATCACCTCACGTACCAACATGGCTTCCTCCTCCATCCCAGGCTCGCCCACCGCGCGCGGCAGGAGCAGGGCCCTTCGGCCGAGGTGCACAGGACCAACGGCACCTGCTCCGCGTTCCCCGCGGGAGGCAGCATCGGAGGAAGACGAACCACCTGGGAGGTGCGCCATGCTCGAGTCGTACGAGCTCAACCCCGACGAGTGCGTCCAGCTCCTCCGGGCCGGTACGTTCGGCCGGATCGCGGTGACGACCCCCGACGGCCCGCACATCGTGCCGATGAACTACGCGTTCCACGACGGGTCCGTGGTGATCCGGACGACGCCGTACAGCCAGCTCGGCTCCTACGGTCCGGGAGCCCAGCTCTGCTTCGAGATCGACCACGTGAACTACGAGTACTACTCCGGCTGGAGCGTGGTCGCGCGCGGCGTCGGCGAGGCGGTCACCGACCCCGCCGAGCTCGCGAAGCTCACCTCCGCGTGGGGTCCCAAGCCGTGGGCCGCGGGCTCGCGGACGCTGTACCTCGGGATGCGCTGCGACGAGATCAGCGGCCGGCGGCTCGGCCCGAAGATCGACTGGAGCCGCGACGTGCCGACGACCCGGATGGCGCCGAGCACGTGACCGCGCCGCGCGCCCTCCTGGACGCCGTCACGGCGCTCTCCGGCACGCTCGACGTCCGTCGCGTCCTGACCCGGCTGGTGTCCTCGGCCACCGCGCTGACCGACGCGCGGCACGGCACGCTCACCGTGGTCGGGGCCGACGGGGTGCCCACCGAGATGGTCACCAGCGGTACGCCGACCGCGCCGGGCGGGCCTGCCCTCGGGGTCCCGGTCCGGATCCGCGGACGCGTCTTCGGCCACCTCTCCCTCTGCGGGAGACCCGGGGACGAGCCGTTCACGGCGGAGGACCGCAGCCTCGTGGAGGCGCTCGCCAACGCGGCCGCGCTGGTCCTCGAGAACGCCCGTTCCTACGAGCTCGGCGAGCGTCGGCGCCGGTGGCTGGAGGCCTCGGCCCTGCTCACCGACGACCTGCAGCCGCCGATCGACACCGGGGACGCGCTGCACGCCGTCGCCGTCCGGGCCCGCGGCGCCTCCGGAGCCGCCACCACCGCGGTCGTCCAGGTCCCCGTCGACCGGCCGCCGGCGGTCCGCGCCGTGGCCGGCGGCGCCGGCGCCGATCTGGTGCCGACCCTCCACGGCGTGGTGAGCGAGGCCAGCGCCGCCGTCCTTCCCGCCGACGGGCCCGACGCGACCACCTACGCGGTCGAGGTCGACCTCGGCGGGCGGTCCGCGCTCGTCGTCCCGCTCCGGGCGCACCTGGTCCCGGACACCGTGCTGGTCGTCCTGCACGACCGGCCGGCCCCGGCCGTCGAGCACGAGGACCGCGACCTGCTCGCCACCTACGCCGACCGTGCCGGGCTGACCCTGGACCGGGCCCAGGCGGTCGCCGACCGGGAAGAGCTCGCCGTCGTCGAGGAGCGCGAGCGGATCGCCCGGGACCTGCACGACGTCGTCATCCAGCGGCTGTTCGCCACCGGGCTGACCCTCGAGGGCGCGCGGACGAGCACCGACCCGGCGGCCTCGGAGGCCCTGCTGGCGACCTGCGTCGCCGAGCTGGACCGGACCATCACCGACATCCGCTCGACGATCTTCGACCTGCGCCGCGGGGCTGTCGCGAGGGCCGTCGCGACCTAGCCCTCAGGTGTGGTCGAGCAGCCGGGCGGCCAGCACCGCGGCCTGGGTGCGCCGCTCGACACCGAGCTTGGCGAGCACGCTGGAGACGTAGTTCTTCACGGTCTTCTCCGCCAGGAACATCCGCTCGCCGATCTGCCGGTTGGTCAGGCCCTCGGCGATGAAGCCGAGGAGCTGGAGCTCCTGGTCGGTCAGCTCGGCCAGCTCGGGGGCCTTGGTGACCGGGTTGCGGACCCGCTCCAGGACCCGTGCCGTCAGCGCCGGGTCGATCAGCGACTGCCCCGCGGCGACGTGCCGGATGGCGCTGAGCAGGTCGGAACGCTTGACCTCCTTGAGCACGTACCCGGAGGCGCCGGCCATGATCGCGGCGAACAGCGCCTCGTCGTCGTCGTAGGAGGTGAGGATCAGGGCGTTGATCGACGGGTCCACCGAGCGCACGGCACGGCAGACCTCGATGCCCGAGCCGTCGGGCAGCCGGGCGTCGAGGATCGCGACGTCCGGTCGCAGCGCCGGGATCCGGTGGGTGGCGTCGACGGCCGAGCCGGACTCCCCGATCACCTCGATGTCCCCGGACGCCTCCAGGAACGTCCTGATCCCCTGCCGGACGATCTCGTGGTCGTCGAGGAGGTAAACCCGCACCTTGTCGCTCATGTGTCCAGCCTGTCACGCCCCGGCCCGCGGGGTCACGGACCTTCGGGCACCCCCGTGGGACCATCGGCCCTGCCGGGGGTCGCTCTCCTCACCGGACGACCAGGACCGGGCAGCACGCCCGGCGCAGCGTCTCCTGGGACACCGAGCCGAGCAGGATCTCCTGGACCGGGGTCCGGCCCCGGGAGCCGACGACCACCAGCGAGGCGTCCTCGGAGAGCCGGGCCAGGACGCGGCCCGGGTGCCCGGCCACCGCGGTGCTGCGCAGCACCACGTCCGGGTGGTCCACGACGACCCCGGCGACCAGCTCGGCGGCGAGCCGCTGGGCCGCGTCGGCGACCTCGGTGTCCAGGTCCGTGGGC
This sequence comes from Marmoricola sp. RAF53, assembly GCF_052114005.1. NCBI lineage: Bacteria > Bacillati > Actinomycetota > Actinomycetes > Propionibacteriales > Nocardioidaceae > Marmoricola > Marmoricola sp. RAF53. The sequence goes on from NZ_JBFRDX010000013.1 coordinate 53,285, forward strand.
AGCGCGCCGATCGCACCGCCGAGGGCGCCGCCGCAGGACAGGCCCGGGTACTGGTAGGCGTGCACGGCCAGCACCGCCTCACCGGTCCGCTCGGCCCGCTCGGCGGCGTACGCGAGCGCCCGCCGGCTGGCGTCCGACCCGTCGACGCCGACGAGGATGTGCTCCGACCGCCGGTCGTCCGCGGCGCGGACCACCGCGACCGGGCACTCGGCCTGCGCCGCCAGGTGCTGGCTGACCGAGCCGAGCCAGTAGCCCTCCAGCCGGCCGTACCCGCGCGACCCGACGACCACCATGGCGGCCTCGAGCCCCTCCCGCGCGAGCACGGCGAGCGGCCAGCCCCGCTCCACGATCACCACCGACGGCACCCCGGTGCGCGAGCGCACCAGGTCCCGGGCCGCGACCGCGGCGCTGTGCGCGAGCTGCTGCTCGTGCTCGACGATCCGGCGCGGCAGCCGCTCGTCCGCCGTGGAGGCGATCACGACCCGCACCGGGTGGCCGGTCGACGCGGCCGTGTCCAGCGCCCAGAGCAGGGCGTCACCCGCATCCGGCGACCCGTCGTACCCGACGACGATGGGATCGGAGATCGTGGTCATGCCACCAGCGTGCGCCGCCCCGGCGGACGGGAGGAGTGCCGGTCGGTCCTGGTCCGGAGGGCCGACGGTCCCGCCCCGGAAGGACGTACGCCCCTGATCGGCGCGGTCGCTCGCGCGCACGCTGGAGACATGAACATCAACGAGGTTCCCGTCGGCGCGGTCGTCGTCGGCGTGGACGGTTCCCCGGAGTCCCACCACGCCGTCGAGTGGGCGGCCCGGCACGCCGCCCAGGAGGGCCGCGAGCTCGTGCTGCTGCACGCGCTCGCGGAGAGCACGGCGGCACTGGGCTGGATGGCCTCCAGCGGTGTCGACCCGTCCGCGTACCTCACCGAGGCGGGGGTCACCGGCCAGGGGATCCTCGACGCCGCCCTGACCGTGATCGCTCCGGACCGGCTGAGGCGGCCAGCACAGACGCTCGTCGTCCGCGGCGACCCGCGGACCGCACTGCTGACCGCGTCCGCCGCGGCCAGCACGGTCGTGGTCGGCTCGCGCGGTCGCGGGACCGTCCGGACCCTGCTCCTCGGCTCGGTCAGCGCCGCGGTGGCGCGGCACGCGAGCTGCCCGGTCGTGGTGGTCCGGCCGCACCACCCGGGCACGGTGCGCCGGGGCGTGCTCGTCGGCGCCGACGGCACCGAGGGATCGGTCGTCGTCCTCGAGTTCGCCTACCGCCAGGCCTCCGAGCTGGGCCTCCCCCTCACCGTGGTGCACACCGTCTGGGACGCGCTCGCCGCGGCCGGCGACCCGCACCTCATCTCCCCCGACGACCCGGAGTACGCCCCGCGCTCGGTCGCGCTGGCCGAGACCCTGGCCGGCCTCGAGGAGAAGTACCCCGACGTCCGGGTGACCCGGAGCATCGTCCGCGGCGCTCCCACCGAGGGCATCCTCGCGCTGGCCGACGCCATGCACCTCGTCGTCGTCGGGCACCAGCAGCTGGACCGGGTCAGCCGCGCACTGTTCGGCTCGATCGCGCTCGGCGTGCTCGAGCAGGCCGCGACCGTCGTCGCGGTCGTACCGGAGGAATGACCGAAGGGGTGACAGCGATGAAGGTCGTCGTGATCTGCGAGTCGATGTTCGGCAACACCGAGCTGCTGGCCTCCGCCGTGGCGAAGGGGCTCACCGCCGAGGGCGCGGAGGTGGCGCTGCTCGACGTCGGTGACGCGTACGCCGGCCACCCGGACCTCGACTGCGACCTGCTGGTCGTCGCGGCACCCACGCACGCGCTGACCCTCAGCCGCCCGGAGTCCCGGGCGCAGGCGGTCGAGCGCGGCGCCGACCCGCGGCGCCAGGCCGTCGGGGTCCGGGAGTGGCTGTCCACGCTGGCCGAGGCGCTGCCCCCGGACGGCCCCCGGCCGCCGGTCGCCGTCTTCGACAGCCGGGTCCTCCAGGCCAAGCACTGGCCCGGCTCGGCCGCCCGCGGAGCCGAGCGCCGGCTGCACAAGGCAGGCTTCCGGGTGCTGGAGCGCGCCAGCTTCTACGTCGACACCGTCGAGGGCCCGCTGTCGGAGGGCGAGGTCGAGCGCGCCCTGGCCTGGGGCCGGCAGCTCGCGAAGCCGCACACCTGACAGGACCGTTGTCCCACGGGCGAGGACCTTCGGCCCTGAAGGAACCCACGGCGCTCACGCCAGGGTTCAGGCATGGACATCCTCTCCCCGGTGGACGCCAGCCGACCGGCGCGCGGGGCTTCCGCACCGGTCCTCAGCACCCCTCACCCGACCCCCGGGAGCCCCTCGTGGACGCACTAGACCTCGCCCGCTGGCAGTTCGGGATCATCACCGTCTACCACTTCCTCTTCGTCCCGATCACGATCGGCCTGTCGGCGATCGTCGCCTGGTACGAGACGGCGTGGCTGCGGACCCGCAACCCGGAGTGGCTCCGGCTGACCCGGTTCTTCGGCAAGCTGTTCCTGATCAACTTCGCCATCGGCGTCGTCACCGGCATCGTCCAGGAGTTCCAGTTCGGCATGAACTGGTCGGACTACTCGCGCTTCGTCGGTGACGTCTTCGGCGCCCCGCTCGCGATCGAGGGCCTGCTCGCGTTCTTCCTCGAGTCGACGTTCCTGGGCCTGTGGATCTTCGGCTGGGACCGGCTGCCTCCGGTGCTGCACAACGCCTGCATCTGGCTGGTGCACCTCGGCACGCTGTTCTCGGCGTACTTCATCCTCGCGGCCAACTCCTGGATGCAGCACCCGGTCGGCTACCACTACAACCAGAAGACCGGCCGGGCCGAGATGAACGACTTCGCCGCCGTGCTCTTCAACAAGGTGCAGCTGGTGACGTTCCCGCACACCGTGCTGGCGGCGTACATGACCGGCGGCGCCTTCGTCGTCGGCGTCAGCCTGTGGTCGTTGATGCGCCCCAAGAACGCCGGTGACACCTCCGTCTACCGGCGCAGCACCCGGCTGGGCGCGGTGGTGATGCTGGTCGCCGGCCTGGGCGTCGCGATCTCCGGGGACTTCGCCGGCAAGGTGATGACCGAGGTGCAGCCGATGAAGATGGCGGCCGCCGAGGCCCTCTACGAGACCGAGTCCTCGGCCGGCTTCTCGCTCTTCACGATCGGCACCCTGGACGGCAAGTCCGAGACCTTCTCCATCAAGATCCCCGGGTTGCTGTCGTTCCTCGCGACCGGTTCGTTCAACGGCACCGTCGAGGGCATCAACCCGCTCAGCGAGCAGTACCAGGAGACGTACGGCTCCGACCCGGACTCGCCCGCCTACTCCCCCGGCGACTACACGCCGTACATCCCGGTGACCTACTGGACCTTCCGGCTGATGATCGGCCTCGGCGTGCTCGCCGCGGCCCTGGCCGCGCTCGTCCTCTGGATCACCCGCAAGGAGCGAACGCCGCGGTCCCGCTGGTGGCGGTGGGCGGCGATCGCGCTGCCGCTGCTCCCGGTGGCGGCGAACTCGTTCGGCTGGATCTTCACCGAGGTGGGCCGCCAGCCGTGGAGCGTCTTCGGCCTGCTGACCACTGTGAACGCGGTCTCGCCGACCGTGAGCGCCGGCTACGTGTGGACCTCGCTGCTGTCGCTGACCCTGCTGTACGGCGTCCTCGCGGTCGTCGAGGTCGGCCTGATCCTGAAGTACGTCCGCGCCGGCGCCGAGCCCGACCCGGTCCCGCACGAACGGTCCGACGACCCCGACCGCCCGATGGCGTTCGCGTACTGAGGGAGGAGGAGACGACATGGAGCTCACGACCGTCTGGTTCATCCTGATCGCGGTGCTGTGGATCGGCTACTTCGTCCTGGAGGGGTTCGACTTCGGGGTCGGCATCCTGCTGCCCGTGCTCGGCCGCACCGAGCGGCAGCGGCGGGTCATGATCAACACCGTCGGTCCGGTCTGGGACGGCAACGAGGTGTGGGTGCTGGTCGCCGGCGGCGCCACCTTCGCCGCCTTCCCGGAGTGGTACGCGACCCTGTTCAGCGGGTTCTACCTGGCGCTGCTGCTGATCCTGCTCGCGCTGATCGTCCGCGGTCTCGCGTTCGAGTACCGCGCCAAGCGGGACGACGACCGCTGGCGGAAGTGGTGGGACGCCGCGATCTTCGTCGGCTCGCTGGTGCCCGCGATCCTCTGGGGCGTCGCGTTCGGGAACATCGTCCGCGGGGTGCCGCTGGACGCCCAGCACGAGTACGTCGGGAACTTCTTCGACCTGCTCAACCCCTACGCGCTGCTCGGCGGCGTGACCACGCTGCTGCTCTTCGTCACCCACGGCGCGATGTTCCTCGGGCTCAAGACCGACGGTGAGATCCGGGTCCGGGCACGCAGGATCGCCGTCGGCACCGGCCTGGGCGCAGCGGTCGCGGCCGTGCTCTTCCTGGGCTGGACCCAGGCCGACACCGGCACCGGCTCGTCCGCCGTGCTCTTCGTCGGCGCGGCGGTGGCCCTGCTCGGCGGGGTGTTCGCCGTCTCCCGGGGCAGCGAGGGCTGGGCGTTCGTCGGCACCTTCGCCACGATCGCGCTCGCGGTGGCCGGCCTGTTCGTCGCGCTCTTCCCGGACGTGCTCCCGACGACCCTCGACAACGGCGCCAGCCTGACCACGACCAACGCCGCGGCGACCGCGTACACCCTCCGGATCATGACCTGGGTCGCGGTGATCTTCACGCCGATCGTGCTCGGCTACCAGGCCTGGACCTACTGGGTCTTCCGCCGCCGCATCGCCGAGCACCACATCCCCGAGACGGTCCCCGAGAAGATCGCGGCGCCCGTCCCGGAGGCTGCTTCGTGAGACCCACCGACCCGCGGCTCCGGTCCCGGCTGCAGGTGGCCCGCGGACCGCTCACCGTGGTCGTCGCGGCCAACCTGGTGGCCGGGATCGCGGTGATCGTGCAGGCGTTCGCGGTGGCCGCGCTCGTGGTCGCGGTCGTCGGCGGCCACGACCTGCTCGGGCCTGCCGTCGCGGTCGCGGTCGCGTTCGCGGTCCGGGTCGCGGCGCAGTCGACCGGCGACGTCGCGGCCGGCCGGGCCGCGACCCGGGTCTCGGCCGACCTGCGCCGCCGGATCCTCGACGCGATCGTCGCCGGCGGGACCGGCGACCGGACCGAGGGCGAGCTCGCCACCCTGGCGACCCGCGGCGTCACCGCCGCCGAACCGTTCGTGACCCGCTACCTGCCCGCGGTCGCGCTCGCCGCGGTGCTCCCGGCGCTCACCGTCGTCACGATCGCCACCCAGGACCTGCTGGCGGCGCTCATCGTGGTGCTGACGCTCCCGCTGCTCCCGGTCTTCGGCGCCCTGGTCGGGCACGCGACCCGCGACCGTGCCGAGGCGCAGTGGCGGTCGCTGGCCTCGCTCTCGGGGCACTTCGTGGACGTCGTCCGCGGACTGCCGACCCTCGTCGCCTACCGCCGCGCCCGGGCCCAGTCCGGCACAATCCGGGCGATCACCCACCGCTACCGGCGGGCCACCGTACGGACGCTGCGGATCGCGTTCGCGTCCTCCGCGGTGCTCGACCTGGTCGCCACGCTCTCGGTGGCCCTGGTCGCGGTGGTCGTCGGCGTCCGCCTCGCCGCCGGCGGGCTCGGCCTGGAGACCGGCCTGGTCGTGCTGCTGCTCGCTCCGGAGGCCTACTGGCCGCTGCGCCGGATGGGCGCGGAGTTCCACGCGGCCGCCGAGGGCGTCGCCACCTTCGAGGCCGTCGACGCGCTGGGGACCGGACCGGCTGCCCCGCACCACGCGGCGGCGGTCCCCCGGCTCTGCGCCCGGAACGCCTCCTACACCTATCCGGGCAGGCGGGTACCGGCAGTGGCCGGGCTCGACCTCGCCGTCCCCGACCGCGGCCTCACCGTGCTGGTCGGGCCGTCCGGCTGCGGCAAGTCCACCGCGCTCCGGCTGCTCGCCGGCCTGCTCGTCCCGGACAGCGGCCCGGTTTGCGGGACCGTCACCACCGACAGCACCCGGGTCGGGTGGCTGCCGCAGCGGCCGTCGTTCCGGGCCGGCACGGTCGCGGAGAACCTGCGCCTCGGCGCGCCCGACGCGACCGACGAGCAGCTGCTCGCGGCGCTGGACCGGGTCGCGCTCGGTGAGCGGATCGCCCTGCTCGGCGGCCTGGGCGCCGACGTCGGCGAGGACGCCCGGCTGCTGTCGGCCGGCGAACGGGTCCGGCTCGCGCTGGCCAGGACCGTCCTCGCCGACCGGCCCTGGATCATGCTCGACGAGCCCACCGCGCACCTGGACCCGGTGACCCGGAAGGTGATCCTCGACGTGCTCGTCGAGGAGTCCCGGCAGCGGGCCGTCGTCGCGGTGACCCACGAGCCGGAGACGATCGCCGTCGCCGACCAGGTGGTCCGGCTGCCGGCCCGTCCGGTCCCGGCCGCCGTCGCGACCCCGGTCCCGCCGCCCCCCGTCCGCGCGGCGCCGGCCCCGGTGGCCACCGACCCGGACGACCGGAAGCCCGCGCGGTTCTGGCTCAGCACCCTGCTCGGCACGCTGTCCTCGTTGGCGGGGATCGCGCTGACCGCGACCGCGGGCTGGCTGATCGTGAAAGCCTCCGAGCAGCCGCCGATGCTCACCATGCTGGTCGCCATCGTCGCGGTCCGCACGTTCGGCCTGGCCCGGCCGGTGCTGCGCTACGTCGAGCGGATCCGGTCCCACGACGCCGCGCTCCGGCTCCTCGCCCGTCGCCGCGTCGAGGTGTACGACGCGGTCGTGCCGCTCACCCCGGGACGGCTCGGCAAGCGCCGGGGGGACGTGCTCGCCTCGGTCGTCGACGACGTGGACGCGACCCTGGACCGCGAGCTGCGGATCCGGCTTCCCCTGCGCACCTACCTCGCGACCACCGTGGTCGCGGTCGTGCTCACCGCCCTGCTGCTGCCGGCCGCCGGCCTCGTGCTCGCCGCGAGCTCGGCCGTCGGCACGGCGCTCGGCTACCTGGTCGCCCGGGTCCGCTGCGCCGGCGCCGAGCGCGCCGCCGTGAGCACTCGCGCCGAGCTCTCAGCGTCCGTGCTGGAGACGGCCCAGCTCGCCGAGGAGCTGCGGATCTGGCAGGCGGGCGACGGGGGCGCCGTCGACCGGCTCGGGTCCCGGCTGTCGGCTGCTACCCGCCGCGTGGCCGGCGCGACCACGGCCGGTCGTGCCCTGGTGAACGCCTCGGTCGGCGCCGGCGTCCTCGGCGCCGCCGCCGTCGCAGCGAGCGCGGTCGGGGACGGCCGACTGTCCGGGCCGCTCGCTGCCCTCGTCGTCCTGGTCCCGCTCGCGCTCGGCGAGGTCGCCACCGGGGTGGTCGAGGCCGGTGCGCTCGAGGGTCGGGTGCGTAGCGCCGAGCAACGGCTGGCGGCGTACGCCGCGACGGCACCGGCCGTCACCGACCCGGCGGCCCCCGAGCCGCAGCCGGTCGGCAGCGCCGTGGACGGGCGCGACCTGTCCCTCGGCTGGGAGCGGCCGGTCAGCACCGACGTCTCCCTGCGGATCGGTCCGGGTGAGCGGGTCGCGGTCGTCGGACCGAGCGGGTCAGGCAAGAGCACGCTGGCAGCCACGCTGGTGCGCTTCATCGATCCCGTCGGCGGGACCGTGACGCTCGGCGGCACCGGCCTGGACGCGCTCGCGCTCGACGACGTCCGCTCCCGGGTCGGTCTCGTCGACGACGACCCGCACGTCTTCGCCACCACCTTGGTGGAGAACGTGCGGCTGGCCCGTCACGGCGCGAGCGACGACGACGTGCTCCGCGCCCTCCGGGCCGCCCACCTCGGGCCGTGGGTGGCCCAGCTCCCCGAGGGCCTCGACACCTGGCTCGGCGACGGCCACGCGCAGGTCTCCGGCGGCGAGAGAGCACGGCTCGGGCTGGCCCGGTCGCTGCTCGCGGACCAGCCGGTGCTCGTCCTGGACGAGCCGCTGGCCCACTTGGACCGAGGCACCGCCGAGGAGGTCGCTCACGACCTCCTCGACGGTGCCGGCGCTCGCAGCGTCGTGTGGATCACCCACTCCGACATCGGCCTGGACCAGATGGACCGGACCGTCGACCTCGGACGCTGACCCGTTGCCCCTGGGGGTTCAGGCCCGGTTGGCGAACAGCGAGACACCTCCAGGGCCGACGAGCAGCCCGAGCACGATCAGCACGATGCCGAAGATGATGCTGCCCTGGAGCAAGGTCACGACTCCCGCGACGACCAGGACGACGGCGATCAGCCAGAGAAGCAAATTCATGATGAGTCCCTCCTTCGGCCACCGGCGGTGGCGCTCGTCCTGGTATTACCCCGAACCTCGCGAAACACTCACCTGCACGCACTCACCGGCGCAGCACCGCGCCGGCCACGTCCCGCACCATGTCGGCCAGGGTCGAGGCCGAGGACGCGGCGAGATTGCCGACCGCGGACTCCCCGGCCGCGGGGTGCGGGTGCGTGGGTGCGACGTCCTCGATCGCGCGCAGGGCCTCGGCGGCACGGACCTGCTCCTCGACGGTGAGGCCCTGCACCAGCAGGGGGAACTCGAACTCCTCCTCGGCCTCGATGTGGTCCAGGACGCGAGCGCGAAAAGCCGCGAAGCGGTGGTCGAACCCGGCGTGGTCCGTGCCGAGCTCCTCGAGGTCGGCGAGCGCTTCCTTCAGCTCGTGCTCCTCCTCCAGGCGACCGCCCACCAGGTCCCGGTTGACGTCCCGGGCCACCGGGTGGGTGACCACCTCCTCGGCCGTCTCGTGGGCGACCAGGAAGCGGCCGAGCTCGTCGAAGGCACGCCGGCGCCGCGCGCCCGCGGTGTCGGCCACCTCCTCCAGGAGCTTGCGGAGGTGGGTGTGCTGGTCGGCCAGCATCTGCACGACGGTCTTGCGAACATCCATGGTGTCCTCCACGGGTCCTCCGGTCAGCCGACCGGGCCCGAAGGCTCCGTCTGCGGCTCGGGCTGGTCCGGATCGCCGGGGAACGGACCCGGGTCGACCGGGATCGGCCGCGAGGTGCCGGGGACGATCTCCGGGTCGGGCAACGGCGGTGTGCTGGTCATGACGTCCTCCCTCCGAGGGATTTCCGGACCCGGTACCCGAGAAGGTGGCACGCATTCGGGTACCCACCGGTCATGGGCGAGGAGAAGATCGGGCCGGACCGGCTGACCCGTAACTGGAACGAGCTGCTCCAGGAGATCCGGGTGATCGAGACCGGGGTGCAGATCCTGACCGGCTTCCTGCTGACGGTGCCGTTCAGCCAGCGGTTCGGCGACCTCACCGGGTTCCAGCGCAACCTCTACCTGGTCGTGCTCTCCGGCTCGGTCGCGACCACGGCGCTCGTGGTGGCGCCGGTCGCGTTCCACCGGGCGCTCTTCCGGCACCGCAAGCGGTACTGGCTCGTCGAAGCCGCGAACCGGTGCGCGCGCGTCGGCCTGGTGATGACGGCGATGACCAGCAGCGGCGTGCTCTTCCTGGTGTTCGACGTCGTGGCGGGGACGGCCGTCGGCGTGGCCGCCTTCGGGCTGTCGCTCGGCCTGTTCGCACTGCTCTGGGGCGGCTCGCCCCTGCTGTCCGGGCGCCGCCGTCAGGTGCCGGACGGATCCGGGCCAGAGGACTAGCGGCGATCGCCACCGAGGGCGAGCACGTCGTCCACCGACTCCCGCAGCGCGTCGACGTCGGGGTAGACGCGGACGGCCCCGGCCTCCTCGAGGCGTTCGCACGCGATCCCGCCGGTCAGCACCCCGACCACCGGGACACCGGCACGGCGGCCGGCCTCGACGTCCCAGACCGTGTCGCCGACGAGCACGCCGTCGGGACTGCCCCCGGCGTCGAGCGCGAGCGTGATCAGGTCGGCGGCCGGCTTCGTCCGCTCGACGTCGGCACTGCTCACCAGCGGGAACTCGTCACGGCCGATCTCGAGGATCTGCAGCGTCCGCTCGATGTGCTCGTCGTGGCCGGAGGTCGCGAGCACGACCGCCTTGCCGGCGTGCCGGAACTCCTGCAGCAGGTCCGCCGCACCGGCGAACGGCCGGACCTCGCCCAGCAGCTCGTCGTACGCCTTGCGCCACAGCGCGCGCACGTCGTCCCCGACGCTGTGCTCCACCACCGCGCCGGCCGCGGCCTCGACCAGGTGGTCGCCGCCCATGCCCATGCAGGCGTGCAGCCGCCACGCGGGGACCCGGACCCCGACATCGTCGAAGGCCCGCGACCAGGCGAGCAGGTGGTGGTACGACGAGTCGACCAGCGTCCCGTCGACGTCGAAGACAACGGTGTCGACCATGCGCGCCCAGTTCCCCGTTCCGGCCCTGAACATGCGCCGGACATGCGCCGGACATGCGCCGGCGGGCATGCGCGTGAACAGACCCACATCGGGGTACGGCATCAGTGGCAAGGCATCTCGGGGGAAGGAAATCGCATGCCCAGACTGGTCTCCGCACGTGAGAACGGGACCCACACGATCCGCTACGGCCCGCTGACCATCGGGTACGACGCGAGCGTGCTCAGTCCGCGGAAGTGGACCCAGCTGCAGGCTCACTGGGGGTCGCAGCTCCTCGGCGACCTGCCGGCCGGCCCGGTCCTGGAGCTCTGCGCCGGAGCGGGCCAGATCGGCCTGCTCACCGTGCACGGCCACGACCGGAGCCTGGTCGCGGTCGACTCCAGCGCAGCGGCCTGCAACTGGGCCCGCCGCAACGCGCACCGGCACGGGATCGACGCCGACGTCCGGCACGGCAACATGGCGCACGCCCTCGACCCGGAGGAACGCTTCCCGCTGATCACCGCGGACCCGCCGACCGTCCGGCACGCCGACGTCGACAGCTTCCCCGAGCAGCCCGGCCCGGCGATCGACGGCGGCCCGGACGGCCTGACCGAGGCCCGGCGCTGCGTGCGGGTGATCGGCCACCACCTGAGCACCACCGGCGATGCGCTGATCCAGCTCGGCTCCGTCGACCAGGTCCACCAGCTCGGCCCGTCGCTGCGGCTCGCGGGCCTGGCCCCGACCGAGCTCCGGGTCATCCCGGACCGGGCCGTCGTCGTGCGGCTGCGGCACCGGTGAGGTGCCGGACGATGACCCGCCCCGGCGACGGTCTTGCGCCGCCGCACGCTCACCGCTTCCGGAGGACCCGGGAGCGACGTAACCTGGAACGGCGACGTGCCGGACGCCGCTGCTGACGCAGGGAACGACCGATGACGGAGCCGCACAACGACCCCAGCCGGTTCGCCGAGCTGGCCCTGGACCTCCACGAGGACGAGTCCGTCCCGGCCGCTCTGGAGACGCTCCTCGGCTTCGTCCGGACCGCGCTCGACGTGGACTACGCGGGCGTGATCCTGATCCGGACCGAGGGCAAGATCGAGACGGCGGCGGCGACCGACCCGCTGATCGCGAAGCTCGACGCCGTCCAGGGCGAGCTCGGCGAAGGCCCGGACGTGACCATCGTGTCCGACGTGCTCAGCGTGATGGTGCCGGACACCCGGGCGGAGACCAGGTGGCCGCGGTGGTGCCGGATCGTGGCGGACTCGGGGATCCGCAGCATGCTCGGCGTCCGCATCCACACCCACCAGGCGGTCGTCGGGTCGCTCAACTTCTACTCGACGCGTCCGGACGCCTTCGAGGTCGAGGACCAGGAGGTCGCGCACGTGCTGGCGCGGCACGCCGCCGTCGCGCTGCGGTCGCGGTTGAAGATCGAGAACCTCGGCAAGGCACTCGACTCCCGCAAGCTGATCGGGATCGCCCAGGGCATCCTGATGGAGCGCTACGACCTCGACATCGACCAGGCCTTCGGCGTGCTGCTGCGCTACTCCCAGCAGCAGAACGTCAAGTTGCGGCTGATCGCGCAGACGATCGTGGACACCCGCGAGCTGCCGGACTCAGTGTTCGACCGTTAGGCATTCGACCGTTCGCTGTTCGATCACTGGTGCGGACCGGTACGTCGCGCCCGTGCCCGCTCGAGCAGCCGCAGCCGGAGCGCGATGATCCCCTCGACCGGGACCTCCGCCTCTCGGGCGAGCCGCTCCGACGTCTCCTCCGGGAGCTCCGCGCACGCGTCGGCCAGCTCGTCCAGCGCGGCGTGGCGCTCGTCCTCCGCGGACCGCAGTCGCCTGCCCGCGCGCTCGACCCGCTCCATCAGCCGTTCCCTGATCGGACTCGGGGGACATGCCATCGCCGGCCGTCCTTCCACCTCTGGGCCGCCGTGGGAGACGCCCTCATCAGCCCCGTACCCCACGGCATAGGAGTCACACGTGTCACTCGGGCGACAGCCGGTCGCCCACGACTACCCGGATGGCGGCCGAAGGGGTCGCGGGGGTCGAGGTGGAGGTAGAGCGTGATCGGCCGGCGGGCCACCGGCGGTTGAGGAAGGCGCTCCGCGCCCACCGGTGGTCGAGGAAGGCGCTCTGCGCCCACCGGTGGTTGAGGAAGGCGCGCAGCGCCTGTCTCGAAACCCCCGGACGACACCATCTCGCCGCGAGCCAGGTTCCCCAGCGCCTCGGCCCGGCGTGCATCCAGCGATGCCTCCGAACCCCATTCCTTGAGCTGGGCCGCATCGGCCGACAGCCGGGCGTCGAGGTCGAGGGCCTCGACGAGGTCGAGCTCGCCGTGGATCAGGCTGGCGCCGTCGAAGGAGACCTGGTGGTGGTCCACGGTCACGTGGCGCTGATCAGCGCGACGTTCGGCGCGATCCCGATCCGGCCCGCCACACCTGCAAGGTCCCGGAGGTGACGCGGTGCCAGACCCGCGGCAGGCGGTGGGCGATCTCCAAGGCCTCGGCGATCAACGCCCGCCCGGAGTGGTCGGACATGCCCAGGGCGGCGGAGAACTCGGTGACACAGAAGTTCGACACCAACGGCGCATCCTCGCCCGCCAGCGGGACCGGAGAGTCACCCCAGGTCGCGGCGAAGTCCGGGTCGGTGACCGTGTGCTGGTTGGCCCAGGCGACAGCTTGCACCAGGACCTCGACCTCGGCGGCGTCCGCCTCCGAGCGGGCACGACGCGCAGCAGTCAGTGCCGTTGCTGCGTCGAGGGTGCCGGTCGCCATGGGATGAATCTACGGACCTGGATCGACAGTCTTGGTCTCGGATTCGCCTTGTCCGCAGGGGTTTCGAGACGGTCGCTGCGCGACCTCCTCAACCAGCGGGGATCGCGACCTCCTCAACCAGCGGGGATCACGCCTGCGCAACCAGCGGGGATCGCGCCCGCTCAACCAGCGAGGCGTCAGTCCTCGGCCACCAGCGGCAGCCGTCGCCGGCTCACGAACCGGCGCTCGGTCCCGTCGACGGGGTCGGTGAACGCGACCTCGCTGGCGAGCAGCTGCAGCGGCCGGGAGAAGTCGTCCACGTCGACGTCGAGCACGTCGGGGTAGAGCGGGTCGCCGACGATCGGGATCCCGAGGCCGTGGAGGTGGACGCGGAGCTGGTGGGTCCGGCCGGTGCGCGGGCTGAGCCGGTAGATCGCGGTCTCCCCCAGCCGGGTCTCGACCTCGACCAGGGTCTCGGCGTTGACCGGCGCCCCCGGCACCACCTCCGCCTGCCAGTTCCCGCGCACCTTCCGGAGGTGGTCGCGCACCGTGACCGGCAGCTCCAGGTCCGCGCGCCAGGGCGCGACCGCGCGGTAGGTCTTGGTGACCGCGCGCCGCTCGAAGAGCGACTGGTACGGGCCCCGCCAGCGGCGCTCGGTGGCCAGCATGAGGAGACCGGAGGTGACCCGGTCGAGCCGGTGCAGCGGGGACAGCTCGGGCAGGTCGAGCTCGGTGCGCATCCGCACCACGACGCTCTCCTGCACGTGCCGTCCCCGCGGGATGGTCGACAGGAACGGCGGCTTGTCCACCACCACGATCCGGTCGTCGCGGTGCACGACGTGCAGGCCGCCGGGGACCGGGACCTCGTCGCGGAGGTCGCGGTGGAACCAGACGAAGGTGTGCGGACGGTACGGGTCGTCGGCCCGCACCGGGCGGAGGTCGTCGTACACGAAGCGCTCGTCGGTGAGCATCCCGGCGACATCGACCACCGCGGGCAGCCGGTGCCGCAGCCAGACACCCATCGTCGGCCAGCCGCCCGGGACCTCGCGTCCGCGGTCGGGGGTGCGCAGCCACGCGGCGTCGAGGCCGTGGCGCCGCGGCAGCGGTGATCTCGGGGGCACCCGCCGATGCTAGAGGGCCAGCTCGACCCGCACTCCGGGCAAACCGGACAGTGGCTTAGCCTGCGGGCATGTCCCGCGCGCGCAAGATCCTGCTGGTCGTCCTGGCCCTGGTGCTGGTCGTCCTGGTCGGCGGCTACTGGTACGAGCGCCCGCTGCTGCTCACCGGCACCGGGTACGCCGCCCACAACGCGTGCGCGCTGCACACGATCGCCGACCGGGGCTCCCCCGAGGACGACCTGCCGCCGAACCCGCTGGTGCCGCTGCTGCGGACGAGGCTCGTCGACAAGGACACCGCCGCGCAGTCCACGATCCTGGGCGTGCTGGCCAAGCAGAAGGCGTGGGCGACCCCCGGCTTCGGCTGCACCCTCGCCGGCTCGCGCCCGGACGGCTTCCCGGCCGCGACCCCGGTGACCGCGGCCGGCAACCCGTACTCCACCGCGCCCGCACCCGACGCCGTGGCGCCCGCGGTGAGCGCGGCGCTCGACAAGGCGTTCGGCCAGGACCTCCCCGCTGCCGACCGGAAGGACCTCGGCACCCGCGGCGTGGTCGTCCTCCAGGACGGCAAGCTCGTCGCGGAGCGGTACGCCGACGGCTTCTCGGCGACCACGCCGCAGCTCGGCTGGTCGATGACCAAGAGCGTCACCAACCTCCTGGTCGGCCGGCTGGTGCAGCAGGGCGAGGTGCACCTGGACGACGACCACCTGCGCCCGGAGTGGACCGACCAGCGCTCGCTGATCACGATCCGCCAGCTGATGCAGATGACCAGCGGGCTCTCCTGGGACGAGACCTACGCCCTGGGCACGCCGATCACGCGGATGCTCTACCTGGAGCACGACATGGGGTCCTACGTGGCCTCGCAGAAGCTGTCGCACGCCCCGGGCACGTACCTGCAGTACTCCAGCGGCAGCACCACGCTGCTCTGCGCGATCGTCACCAAGGGCCGTGGCGAGGCGGACCTGCCCCGCCGCGAGGTGTTCGCGCCGCTCGGCCTGGCCAGCGCGGTCCTGGAACCGGACGCCACCGGGACGCCAGTCTGCTCGTCGTACCTGTGGGCGACCCCGCGGGACTGGGCGGCGGTGGGCCAGTTCGCCCTCCAGGACGGCGTCTGGAACGGCACCCGGCTGCTCCCGGCGAACTGGATGGCCGAGTCGACCAAAGCCGTCGACGTGAGGATCGAGAAGGACGCCGACGGCTACGCCTCGGGCTGGTGGTCCAACCAGCGACCGGACGGCACCGTCGTCGAGAAGGGTCTCCCGGGCGACGCCTACTTCGCCGAGGGCCACGACGGCCAGTGGCTGATCGTGGTGCCGTCGGCGAAGCTCGTGGTGGCGCGCCTCGGCTTCACGCCCGAGCGCGAGGACGACCGGGCCGTCGCGCTGGCCGCGGACCTCATCGCCGCCCTGCACTGATCCGGGCCGAATCCGGAGAATTTCCGGTTCGGGCCGTCCGCGGGCCCCGGAAACCGAAATTTCTTCAGCAGCACTTCCGGGGCGTGTCACTCCAGCCCGACACGCCACTTCACGCTCAGAAGTGAGCAGAAGCACACCTCGGATTTGGCCGTCAATGGCCCGGCAGGGTAGAACGCCCGAGATGCGAAATTTCGTCGAACCGCTTGCGGGCGGTTGTCTGGACCGCCACAGTGTCGCCATGCTGCGACGCATGGTGCTGCCGGTGCTCCCGGTGCTGGTGCTGGTTCTCCTCGGACCGGTCGGCACCCCGGCGGAGGCGATCAGCGGCCGGACCGAGCCTCCGGCCGCCACCCGGTCGTCCGCGACCTCGCAGTACACGACCGCCCAGTTCGAGAACCGGCTGCTCTCCCGGGTCAACGCCCGGCGCGCCCGGATCGGCTGCGCCAAGCTCCGGCTGGTCCCGACGCTGACCTCGGCCGCGCGCGGGCACAGCGCCCGGATGGCGAACTCGCGCAGCCTCTCGCACCAGCTCTCCGGCGAGGCCTCGTTCTCGACCCGGATCACCCGTGCCGGGTACCGCAACTGGCGGATCCTGGCCGAGAACATCGTGTACGGCGACCCGCAGCCGCCCCTGCTCTACAACGCCTGGCTGCACAGCCCCAAGCACCGCGCCAACATGGACAACTGCCGCCTGCGCGACGTCGGCGTCGGCGTCTCGTACGCCGGCGGCCTGGCCTGGGCGACGATGGACTTCGGCCGCCGCAGCTGAACCGGTGACCGCCGTCCGCCGTCGCGTCGGCACCCTGGTGATGGCGCTGTTCGTCCGCATCCGCCCCGAGCGCTGGCTCCCGCCGGCGATCTCGGCCCGGCTGGTGCGGCGGCTCTCCGACCCGGGCAACGCCGCCGTGTCGGAACGGATGCGCGCCGCGCTGCCGGCCGGAGGCCGCCGCGTCCGCCACGACCTCGTCTACGACCCGGCGACCGGGCGCGACGGCCTCTTCGACCTGGTCCTCCCCGACGGCACCGGCCCGTTCCCGCTGCTGGTCTGGCTCCACGGCGGCGGCTGGATCTCCGGGAGCAAGGTGGACCCGCTCCCGTACACCGAGCTGCTCGCCACCCGCGGGTTCGCTGGCGCCGTGCTCAACTACCCGCTGGCGCCGGGGTCGCGACACCCCGCCGCCCCGCTCGCCGTGCTGCGAGCGCTCGACCACCTCGTCGAGCACGCCGCCGGGCACGGGATCGACCCGAGCCGGATCGTGCTCGCCGGCGACTCGGCCGGGGCGCAGGTGGCCGCGTCCGCGGCGCTGGCCTGCGTCGACCCCGGCTACGCCGCCGCGCTCGGCCGCGCCACGCCCACCGCCCGGGTCCGGGCCACCGTGGGCTTCGGCGGCACCTTCGACCCAGCGGCGCTGCTGCACGCCGACCGGACGTTCAGGGCGGTGCTCGCCTCGGCGATGTGGGCGGTGGCGGGACGCCGGCGCTGGGTCGGGTCGGCGACGGCGCGGCAGATGACGATCCGGGAGCACGCGACGGCGTCGTACCCGCCCACGTTCCTGCGCGCCGGCAACGCCGACCCGCTCACGGCCGGCGGCACGGTGCCGCTCGCGGCGCGGCTCGCCGAGGTCGGCACGGACCTGGACCAGCGGATCGTCGGCGACGCCGCGGAGCCGCTGCACCACCAGTACCAGTTCGTCCTCACCAGCCCGGCGGCGCAGCGCTCGTTCGAGGAGCTGGTCGCCTTCCTGGAACGCGTCACCGCAGGGACTTCCAATTCTCATTGAGTCCTCTATGATTCCGTCCTGACCGCCGCGGACGACCCGGGGCGCCGACGAGGAGAGACCTGCATGCGCAACGGCATCGTGCTGTTCACCAGTGACCGCGGCATCACCCCCGCCCGCGCCGCCAAGGCCGCCGAGGACGCCGGCTTCGACACGATCTACGTGCCCGAGCACACCCACATCCCGGTCAAGCGCGACGCCGCGCACCCCGGCACCGGTGACGAGACCCTCCCCGACGACCGCTACATGCGGACCCTCGACCCGTGGGTCTCGCTGGCCACCGCCGCCGCCGTCACCTCCAAGATCCGGCTCTCCACCGCGGTCGCGCTGCCGGTCGAGTCCGACCCGATCACCCTCGCCAAGACGATCGCCACCCTCGACCACCTCTCCGGCGGCCGGGTCACCATCGGCGCCGGCTTCGGCTGGAACACCGACGAGCTCACCGACCACCACGTCCCGGCGAACAAGCGCCGTACCGTGCTCCGCGAGTACCTGGAGGCGATGCGCGCGCTCTGGACCCAGGACGAGGCGGCGTACGCCGGCGAGTTCGTGAGCTTCGGCGCCTCGTGGGCCTGGCCGAAGCCGGTCCAGGCGCACGTCCCGGTGATCGTCGGCGCCGGCGGCGGTCCGAAGACCTTCGAGTGGATCGCCCAGAACGCCGACGGCTGGATGACCACGCCCATCGAGGCCGAGATCCCGGGCAAGGTCGCCGCCCTCCAGGAAGCCTGGGCCGCGGCCGGCCGCGACGGCTCCCCCGACGTCCGCGTCCTGATCGCGATGAAGCCGTCCCCCGAGGACCTCGCGACCTGGGCCGAGTGCGGCGTCACCGAGCTGATCTGGGGCGTGCCGGACAAGTCCGCCGAGGAGGTCGAGGCCTTCATCGCGCGCCACGGCCAGCGGCTGGGGCTCTCCTGACGGTGAGCGAGCAGCCGCTCAGCGCCAAGGGCACCCGCCTGAACAAGCGGGGTCTGGAGACGCGCCAGGCACTGCTGCGCACCGCGCTGGAGTGCCTGGCCGCGGGCGGCCCCGAGGCGGTCAGCGCCAGCCTGATCGCCCGCGAGGCCGGGGTCACCTGGGGCACCGTCCAGCACCAGTTCGGTGACGTCGACGGGCTCTGGGCGGCCCTGCTCGAGGACGTCCTCGGCGGCGGCCCGGGCAAGAGCACCGCGACCGCGCTGCCGGTCCCGGAGACCTCCGACGTCGGCGAGCGCGTCGACGCCGTCGTCGGGATGCTCTGGAGCGCGATGGACCTGCCGGCGTTCCGGGCGATCCGCACGCTGCGCGAGGCACTCCCCCGGCACCGCGACGAGCTCGAGGCGGCGTACCCGGCGACCGCGGCGGCGATCGCGCGCTGGGACGCCTCCTGGACGGCGACCATGGAGCAGGCCTTCGCGGGCCTGGACCTCGACCCGGTACGGCTCGCCCGGGTCCGCAGCCTGCTGCCGGGCGCGATGCGCGGCCTGCACGACGAGCAGTACCTCAGCAGCTACACCGACTCGGCCGAGGCCCGCCGCGGCCTCGCCGAGGCTCTGACCAGCTACCTCTCGGACCAGCACACCCCGCGGAAGGGCTCCTGATGACCCAGCAGATCTTCGACGTCGTCGTCGTCGGCTCCGGCGGCGGCGCGATGACCGCCGCCCTCCTGGCCCAGAAGCGCGGTCTGGCGACCGTCGTGGTCGAGAAGACCGACAAGCTCGGCGGCACCTCGGCCTACTCCGGCGGCGCCTGCTGGCTGCCCGGTTCGGCCGTCCAGCAGCGCGCCGGCATCGCCGACTCCACCGAGTCCGCCCGCGACTACCTCGGTGCACTCCTCACCGATCCCGACGTCGCCAAGGTCGAGGCATTCCTCGCCGAGTCCCCGCGGCTGGTCGCCGAGCTCGAGGAGGACGAGGCGCTCGACTTCGAGTGGCTGCCGTTCCCCGAGTACTACGACGCCCCCGGTCGGGTCGGCTGGGGCCGCTCGATCCAGCCGGTCAACATCAAGCGCGGCGACCTGCCGGCCGACGTGGCCGCGCTGGTCCGCCCCCCGGTCGAGCTCGACCGCGCCGGCCAGCCGGGGCGCAACACCCTGTCCGGCGGCCAGTCGCTGATCGCCCGGCTCACCTGGGCGTTCACCCGCGAGGGCGGCACCGTGCTGACCGGGCACTGCGTCGACACGCTCATCACCGAGGGTGTCACCGAGGGTGTCACCGACGGCGACCGGGTCACCGGCGTCGAGGCCCTGACCGCCTCGGGCCGGGTCCGGGTCGGGGCCCGGCGCGGCGTCGTCGTCGCCGCCGGCGGGTTCGAGCACAACCAGGAGTGGCGGGACCGGTTCCACGTCCCGGGCGACGCGGCCTGGTCGATGGCCCCGGACGGCACCAACACCGGTGAGCCGATCGCGGCCGCGATGGCGATCGGCGCCGCCACCGACCTGCTCGACCAGGGCTGGTTCTGCCCGGGCCTGGAGCACCCCGACGGCCACGGCTCCTTCACCCTCGGCTTCCGCAGCGGCGTCATCGTCGACGCGGACGGCCGGCGCTACGCCAACGAGTCGCTGCCCTACGACCGGTTCGGCCGGGAGATGGCGAAGGCGGACAACAGGATCCCGTCCTGGTTCGTCTTCGACTCCCGCGAGGGCGGCCGGCTGCCGGCCATCGCCATGCCGGAGGGCGACCCGGCCGACCACCTGGCCGCCGGGACCTGGGTGCAGGCCGACAGCGTCGCCGGGCTCGCCGAGAAGCTCGGCCTGACCGACCTGGTCGCGACCGTGGACCGCTTCAACGGCTACTGCGAGACCGGGGTCGACGAGGAGTTCGGCCGCGGGAACGACGAGTACGACACCTTCTTCACCGGCGGCGACGGGCCCAACAAGGCGCTCGTCGGGGTCACCCAGGCGCCGTTCTTCGCGGCCCGCTTCGTGCTCTCCGACCTCGGCACCAAGGGCGGCATCGTCACCGACCCGCACGGCCGCGCACTGCGCGAGGACGGCTCGGTGATCGCCGGTCTCTACGCCACCAGCAACGCCGCCGCCAACGCGTTCGGCGCCTTCTACCCCGGCCCCGGCGCCCCGCTCGGCACCGCGATGGTCTTCGGCTCGCTGGCGGTCCAGGACATCACCGGCCCCACCGCCGGCTGAGGAAGGCACGCTGCTCCCCACGCGCTGGTTGAGGAAGGCGCTCTGGCGCCTGTCTCGAAACCCGTCGAGCGCGCGGCTTCGAGACGGGCCGTGCGGCCCTCCTCAACCACCGGGGCGGCGACGGTTGAGTCCGGCCTCCGTGCGAGAAACCATGGAGAGGACCTAAGGAGGCGGTCACCGTGATCGCTGAGCAGACCCTCTTCCGGCACACCACGCAGACGCACCGCGAGCTCGACCATCTCCTCGGGGCCGCCTCGGCGATGCGGAAGGTCCCCGGCCAGCCCCGCAAGGGGTACGAGGCCGCCGACCGTTTCCTGGACGCGACCAGCCGGCACCTCAGCACGGTCGAGAGCGTGCTGCTGCCGGCCGCCGCGAAGCACGCCGACGACCACGGCGTGCTGGTGCACGAGTACGTGCACGCGACCAAGGCCCTGGAGGCGGCGCTGGTCGTCGTGAAGGGCCGGGAGTACGGCTCCGCGTACGCGGCCAAGCTGCGCTGGGACGACGTCTGGGGCTCGGTGCGCACCGCTCTGCACCGGCAGGAGGACCTCGAGACCCAGCTGGTGAACCGGCTGACCGAGGCGATCGGCGAGGACAAGGCGGCCGCACTGGTACCGCGGCTCGACGGCGCATCCGCCAGCGCGATGAGTCGGCCGCACCCGCACGCCCCGCACCTCGGGATGCCGTCGATCGTGGCCCGTCGGTTCCTGCACTTGGTCGATTCCTTCTGGGACACCACCGAGGGCAGGATGGTTCCCGAGCCGGAGCACGCCCCGCACAAGAAGCCGGGCCCGATGGGTCAGTACCTGCTCGGCGACCCGCGCTTCGACGACGAGGAGGACTGAGGCCACGTGGACGCAGCCGTGCTGGCGACCGGGTTCGGTCTCGTGGAGTCACCCCGCTGGCACGACGGCAGGCTCTGGTTCGCGGACTGGTCGGCCGGCGAGGTCCGCGTGCTCAGCGACGACGGCCCGGAGGCGACGTCGGAGGTGGTCGTCCGGCACGCGTCGCTGCCGCTCTGCTTCGACTTCCTGCCCGACGGCACCCTGCTGGTCGTCTCCGCGGCCGAGCGCGCCCTGCTGCGGGCCGGACCCGACGGCACGCTGACCCGGTACGCCGACCTGGCCGCGCTGGCGCCGTACGGGTGCAACGACATCGTCGTCGACGGCCGCGGCCATGCCTACGTGAACAGTCCCGGGTTCGACTTCGCCACCGGACCACCACCTGGGCCGACCGCCCCCGGGACCGTCCTGCTCGTCACCCCGGACGGAACGGCCCGCCAGGTCGCCGACGACCTGTCCTTCCCCAACGGCATGGCCGTCACAGCCGACGGCCGCACCCTGGTGGTCGCCGAGTCGTACGGCTGCCGCCTGACCGCGTTCGACGTCGCCGACGACGGGACGCTGGGCGACCGGCGCACCTTCGCCGACCTCGGCGAGGACCCGCCGGACGGGATCTGCCTCGACGCCGACGGGGCGGCCTGGTACGCCGACGTCCCGCACCAGCACTGCGTCCGGGTGGCCGAGGGAGGCGAGATCCTCGACGTCGTCCCGCTGGACCGCGGCGCGTTCGCCTGCATGCTCGGCGGCGCCGGCGGCCGGACCCTGTTCGCGGTCGGCGCCCGCTGGCCCGGCGCCGAACGGCTYGGCGACCCGGCCTGGGAGTGGGACGGCTTCGTGGTCGCAGCCCCGGCGCCCGCGCGCCGCGCGGGCTGGCCGGGCGGCTCCGCTCCGTAGCGGCCTACCGGGCCAGCTACCGGGCCAGCTACTGGACCAGTTACTGGGCCAGCAGCACCAGGCTCAGCAGCGCCACCGTCCAGCTCACGAAGGAGCCGACCAGGAAGTACTCGGTGACCTCGTCGATGTTCGGGCCGCCGCCCTCGCGGCTGGCCTGCAGCTCGGGGAACCGCAGCAGCCCCTTGGCGGCGATCACGATGCTCGCCGCGGTCACGTGACCGGCCAGCGCCAGCCCGACGATGAACAGGCGTTCCATCGGGCCGAGCAGCCGGCCCCCCTTCAGGGTCCGGGTGGCGTCGTGGGCGGCGCCACGGGCCGGGTCGACGGTGCCGGTGGCACGCAGGACCAGACGCACGACGACGTTGCCGGTCGACATCTGCACCAGCAGCACGCCGGCCACCAGCAGAGCCCGGTCGGCGGTGAGCCCGGAGAGCACCGGGATCGGGGTCTCGTCGAGCCAGCGCTGCACCGCGCCGCCGGCCTCGCCGGCGTACACGGAGAGCACCAGGGCCGCGCCGACGGCGACCCCGAGGACGGTGAGCGGGAGCCAGGCCCGGTCGCGGCCGAAGCCGTCGCGGACCGTCCAGCCCCACGCGAGCACGGCCACCACCACCCCGACCAGGGCGGCCAGGTCGGCCGGGGAGGTCAGGTCGGCGAGCACCCAGAGGACGACGACGAGAGCGCCGGCGATCGACTCCGGCCAGCGACGGACGTCGCGGACCGAGTGCAGCAGGTCGGCCAGACCGAGGCCGATCAGCAGCAGCGCGAGCCAGCTCACCGCACTCCCGCCAGCAGCCGGTCGGCGGCGACCAGGGCAGCGAGTCCGTCGTTGCGGACGCGCTGGCTGACCGCGGACGCGGAGATCTCCTCCGCCCGGGCGATCTCGCTCTGGGTCATGCCGCCGAGCAAACCACGCAGCACCCCCCAGGATCGTGACGACGCCCCGGCGAGCAGCGCGTCGCGGCAGAGCAGCGCCGCGTTCACCGCGTCGGGCTCCGGGCCGCCGCCCGCCTCCGCCCTCCGGTACGCCGTCCGCAGCGTCCGCTCGACCCCGCCGGCGGCGTCCTCGACCGCGACGATGGCGGCGCGGGCCGCCCACCAGCCGGGGCCGTCCTCGACCCGCGGCTCGGCGTCGAGCACGGTGATCTGGCCCCAGCCGACGCCGTGCCGGACGTCCACGTCGGGGTGCAGGGCCAGCCGGAGCCGGAAGGCGGCGGCGATCGCCGTGCCGACGTCGTCGAAGACGCCCTGGTACTCGTCGCCGACGGTGATCCGGAGCGGCACCGCAGGGGCGAGCCCGTCGTTGAACCCTGCGTTGAACCCTGCGTTGATCCCGGCGAGCGCCACCGTCAGCCGCCGGTGCAGCACGGCACGGTCGGTCACCGCGCGGGAGCCGACGACGTCGCCGATGAGGGTGGCGACCGGACCCGATCCGTCCATGGATGAAGCATATCTCTTCATTTTCTGCAAATGAAGACTATTGCTTCAATCGTCGTGGACGCGTCCGCGCAACGACTTCGTCTGCCCGCGCGCCTTCTTCGCCTCGACCCGGCGGCGCTGCGAGGACCTGCTCGGCTTCGTCGGCCGCCGCGCCGGGGGCGGCGGCGCCACCGCCGTCCGCAGCAGCGCCACCAGCCGGGCCCGCGCGGCGGCCCGGTTCCGGAGCTGGGACCGGTGCTCGGAGGCCACCACCACGACCCGGCCGTCGACCAGGTCGTCGGCCAGGTTCCGCAGGATCCGCCGCCGCTGGGCGTCGGTGAACGCCCCCGACGCACCCGGGTCGAAGAGCAGCTCCACCCGGCTGTCGGTGGTGTTCACCGACTGCCCGCCCGGACCGGAGGAGCGGGAGAAGCGCTCGGTCAGCTCACCGGCCGGGATGGTCGTGCCCGACGGCAGCCCGGCCCCCGGCGGGACCCGGAGGTCACCGCTCGGTCCCGGGTCCGGCGCCACCTCAGGAACCCCAGAACACCCGGTCGACCACGGCGTGCGCCAGCCGGGTGCTGCGCTGGTAGTCGTTGACCATCGTGGTCGTCTCCCCCGGCCCGTAGCCGAGCACCTTCGCCACCGCGGCCCGCTCGCGCGGATCCGGCGGCAGCTGGTCCGAGGGCCGGCCGCGGACCAGCACGGTCGCGTTGCGGGACCGGCTCGCCAGCAGCCAGGCCGCCCGCAGCACCTCCGCGTCGGCGGCGTCGAGCAGCTCCGCGGCGACCGCCGCGTCGAGCGCCTCCAGCGTCTTGCTGGTGCGCAGGCCCTCGACCCGGTGGGCGTGCTGGAGCTGCAGCACCTGGATCGTCCACTCGACGTCGGCGAGCCCGCCGCGGCCGAGCTTGAAGTGCGTCGCCGGGTCGGCTCCGCGCGGCATCCGCTCCTCGTCGACCCGGGCCTTGATCCGGCGGATCTCGACCAGGTCGTCCGCGCTCAGCCCCGAGGCCGGGAAGCGCAGCGGGTCGATCATCGCCCGGAACTGCTCCTTGAGCCCGGGGTCGCCGGCGACCGGCTCGGCGCGCAGCAGCGCCTGGGCCTCCCAGACCTCCGACCACTTGCCGTAGTAGGAGGCGTAGGCCTCCAGGGTGCGCACCATCGGACCGTTCTTGCCCTCCGGCCGCAGGTCGGCGTCGACCTCCAGGGGCGGGTCCGTCGCGGGCAGCGCCAGCAGCCGGCGCAGCTCGGAGACGACGTCCTTGGCCATGCTCGCGGCCAGCTCCGGGTCGGCGTCCGGAAGCGGGTCGTGCACGAACATCACGTCCGCGTCGCTGCCGTAGCCCATCTCGTAGCCGCCGTACCGGCCCATCGCGATGATCGCCATCCGCGAGGCGAACGGCACCCCGCGCTGACGCTCCACCGACGCGGTCGCGACCACCAGCGCGGCCTCCAGGGTCGCGTCGGTGAGGTCGGTCAGCGCGTAGCCGACCTCGGCGACGCCGAACGGGACGCACAGGTCCGCGGCGCTGATCCGGAGCAGCTCGCGGCGCCGGATCGCCCGCACGCTGCGGACCGCCGCCTCGGCGTCGTCGCGGCGCGCCGCGTTCGCGAGCATCTCGGTCTGGATCGCGTCGCGGCCGAGCGGGCGCAGCGCGCCGTCGGCGCCCTCGCCGGCCAGGATCTTCACGCCCTCGGGCTCGCGCTCGAGGAGGTCGGTCGCGTACCTGCTGGTGGCGAGCACCTGGGCCAACCGGCGCGCGGTCTCGCCCTCGTCGCGCAGCATCGTCAGGTACCAGGGCGTGCTGCCGAGCGTGTCCGAGATCCGCCGGAAGCCGAACAGGCCCGCATCCGGGTCGGGCGCGTCCGCGAACCAGCCGAGCAGCGCCGGCAGCAGCGTGCGCTGGATGGCCGCGGTCCGGGTGACGCCGCTGGTCAGCGCCTCCAGGTGCCGCAGCGCCGCGTCCGGGTCGAGGTAGCCGAGCGCGGCCAGCCGCTCCTTCGCGGCGTCCGTCGTCAGCCGGGCCTCGTCGCCCGGGATCCGCGCCACCGCGGCCAGCAGCGGCCGGTAGAAGAGCTTCTCGTGCAGCCGGCGGGCCTCGCGGCGGTGGTGCCGCCACTCCTTCTCCAGCTCCTCGATCGGGTTGCGCAGGTAGCCGAGCGAACGCCCGAGCCGGCGCAGCGCCGCCGGGTCCTCGGGGACCACGTGGGTGCGGCGCAGCTGGTAGAGCTGGATCCGGTGCTCGAAGGTGCGCAGGAACGCGTACGCCTCGTGCATCGAGCGGCCGTCCTCGCGCCCGATGTAGCCGCCCTCGGTCAGCTTCGACAGCGCGCTCAGCGTCGCGGGCGCACGCACCGACGGGTCGGTGCGGCCGTGCACCAGCTGGAGCAGCTGGACCGCGAACTCGACGTCGCGCAGGCCACCCGAGCCGAGCTTGAGCTGTCGCTTCGCCTCGGCCGCCGGGATGTGGTCGAGGACCCGGCGGCGCATCGCCTGGACGTCCTCGACGAACCCGTCGCGCTCCGCGGCGTGCCAGACCATCGGCGTGATCGCCTCGGTGTACGCCCGGCCCAGCGCGAGGTCGCCGGCGACCGCCCGGGCCTTCAGCAGCGCCTGGAACTCCCAGGTCTTCGCCCAGCGCTCGTAGTAGCCGCGGTGGCTGGCCAGGGTCCGGACCAGCGGACCATTCTTGCCCTCCGGGCGCAGGTTCGCGTCCACCGGCCAGATGGTGCCCTCGGCGGTGTCGGCCGAGCAGACCTGCATCAGCGTCGAGGCGAGCTGCGTGGCCGCCCGCAGCGCGGCCTGCTCGTCCTCGCACTCCTCCGCCGGCGCGGCGACGAAGATGACGTCGACGTCGCTGACGTAGTTGAGCTCGTGGCCACCGCACTTGCCCATCGCGACGACCGCCAGCCGGCAGAGCCCGGCAGCGTCGCCGACCTTCGCGCGCGCCACCGCGAGCGCCGCGTCCAGGGTGCCGCCGGCGAGCTCGGCCAGCTCGGCCGCGACGTCGTCCACCCCGACGTGGTGGGCCAGGTCCCGGCTGGCCAGCCGGAGCAGGACCCGGCGGTACTCGACCCGGAGCGCGTCCACCGCGGCGTCGTAGCCGAGCGCGGACACCGGCTGCCCGGCCTGCGGGTCGCCGCCGACCGCCGCGACCAGACCCGCGCGGACCGCGTACGCCGCCGGCCGGGTCGACCCCAGCGTCGGGTCGCGCAGCTCGTGCCAGTGCTCGGGGTGCCGGACCAGGTGGTCGCCGAGCGCCGCGCTCATGCCGAGCACGCTGAGCACCCGCATCGCGGTGCCCTCGTCCTCACCGAGCACACGCAGCAGGTCGTCGCCGTCCGGCGCCGCCTCGTGCAGCCGGCGCAGCGTCTCCAGCGCGAGGTCCGGGTCCGCGGTGCGCCCGAGGATGGCGAGCACCGCCGCGGCAGGCGGCCCGAGGGCCGTCAGCGAGGCGGCGGCACGGCCGGTGTCCTGGAACCCCAGCCGGGCCAGGTTGCCGGCGGACAGCGCGTCCCCACCGGGTCGAGGAGTCATCGGGCCCAGATCACCGGAGGCACTAGATGACCGGAAGCATCCGGTCACGCTCGAAGGCCGAGACCTGGCCGCGGTACTCCTCCCACTCCTGGCGCTTGTTGCGCAGGAAGAAGTCGTAGACGTGCTCGCCGAGGGTCTCGGCGAGCAGCTCGGAGCGCTCGGCGATCCCGATGGCGTCGTACAGGCTCTTGGGCAGCTGCTCGAGGCCCAGCGCCTTGCGCTCGCGCTCGCTGAGCGACCAGACGTCGTCCTCGGCCTCGCGCGGCAGCTCGTACTCGCCCTGCAGGCCCTTCATGCCCGCGGCCAGCACGACCGCGAACGCCAGGTAGGGGTTGCAGGCGGCGTCGATGGTGCGCAGCTCGATCCGCGTCGACTGGCCCTTGTTGGGCTTGTACATCGGCACCCGGACCATCGCGGAGCGGTTGTTGTGGCCCCAGGAGATGTACGACGGCGCCTCGCCGCCGCCGATCAGCCGCTTGTAGGAGTTGACCCACTGGTTGGTGACGCAGGTGATCTCCGCGGCGTGGTGCAGGATGCCGGCGATGAAGTGCCGCCCGGTCTTGGAGAGCTGGTACTCCGCACCGGCCTCGAAGAACGCGTTGCGGTCGCCCTCGAAGAGCGAGACGTGGGTGTGCATGCCCGAACCCGGGTGCTCGGTGAACGGCTTCGGCATGAAGCTCGCCCAGACGCCCTGGCCGAGCGCGACCTCGCGGACCACCGTGCGGAAGGTCATGATGTTGTCCGCGGTCGACAGCGCGTCCGCGTAGCGCAGGTCGATCTCCTGCTGGCCGGGGCCGCCCTCGTGGTGGCTGAACTCGACCGAGATGCCCATCGCCTCGAGCATCGTGATCGCCTCGCGGCGGAAGTCCGAGCCGGCGCTGGTCGCGGTGTGGTCGAAGTAGCCGCTCTGGTCGACCGGGACCGGCGGCTTGCCCTTCTCGAGCTGCCCCTTGAAGAGGTAGAACTCGATCTCCGGGTGGGTGTAGAAGGTGAAGCCCTGCTCGGCGGCCGACTGCAGCGTCCGCTTGAGCACGAA
This sequence comes from Marmoricola sp. RAF53, assembly GCF_052114005.1. Lineage (NCBI taxonomy): Bacteria > Bacillati > Actinomycetota > Actinomycetes > Propionibacteriales > Nocardioidaceae > Marmoricola > Marmoricola sp. RAF53. Next base: position 81,403 of record NZ_JBFRDX010000013.1, read on the forward strand.
CCGCGGGTCGGCGTACGACGCCGAGCCGTCGGGCATGGTGATGTCGCAGAACATCCGCGCGGTGGCCGGGCCGTCGCCGCGCCACGGCAGGATCTGGAACGTCGCCGGGTCCGGGTGGGCCAGCATGTCGGCCTCGGTGACGCGGGCGAAGCCCTCGATCGCGGAGCCGTCGAAGCCGATGCCCTCGCTGAAGGCCCCCTCGAGCTCGGCGGGAGCGATCGCGACCGACTTCAGGTACCCGAGGACGTCGGTGAACCAGAGCCGCACGAAGCGGACGTCACGCTCTTCGAGCGCCCGGAGTACGAAGTCTTCCTGCTTGCCCATGGGGGCAACCCTAGGGCCTGGGCATGACAAAGGTGTGACATCCGCACGGACGTGGGCAGTCGGCCCGGGAGGGGGCCGGGAAGAGGCGCCCTGCCCACGTCCGCGCGGGCGCCCGTCACCGCGGAATCGCGTGGTTCCCGAGGAAGACCCCGGCCGGGTCGACCGCGCGGGCGACCTCCCGGAGCCGGCCCCAGGCCGCCTCGTCGAAGGCGGCCGCCGGGTCGGTCGGGCGCTCGGTGAAGTTGAGGAACCGCTGCCGCCCGGTCCACGGCGCCATCCGCGCGAGCACCGACGCGATGACCTCCTCGGCGGCGGCAGCCGCGGCCGGCGTCGGCGCGACGTCGATGAGCAGCAGGGCGTGCGTCCCGTCGAGCGAGGCGAGCGCCCCGGCCCCCGGCGCGGTCCGCGCGAGTGCCCCGCCGAGCTGGCGGAGCTCGGCGATGAACGGCGCCGCCGCGGCGCCCGGGCCGACCGCGGCCAGGAACTCCTCGACCGCCCGGTCGTCGAACCGGGTGAGCAGGACGCTGTCGCCGACGCCCGGCGTCGGGTCCTCGGGATCCATGTGCAGCCGGGTCAGCGCCGCCGTCGGCATCCGCCCGAAGGTGTCCAGCTCGGGGGCCAGCGCCCGCAGCGGGGCGAGCAGCGCCTCGGCCTCCGCGTCGCCCGCCTGCACCACCCCGTCGACGACCAGCACCTGCCGGCCGCGCAGGAAGTCCGGCAGCTCGGCGATCGGCGGGAAGCGGAGCGCGCGCAGCGACGTCGTCACCTGCTCCGGGGCGTCGGCGCACCAGGCGGCCCAGGTCCGGACGACCTCGGCGGCCTGCTCCAGCGGCCACAGCAGCATGCCGGCGTACACCTCCGCGATCGGGAGGAGCCGGACCTCGACCATGGTGACGACGCCGAAGTTGCCGCCGCCGCCGCGCAGCGCCCAGAACAGGTCGGCGTTCTCGCGCTCGTCGGCGCGGACGACCTCGCCGTCGGCGGTCACCACGTCGATGCTGACCAGGTTGTTGCAGGCCAGTCCGTGGCTGCGCGCGTACCAGCTCAGGCCGCCGCCGAGGCTGTAGCCGACCACGCCGACGTCGGGGGCGGACCCGTGCATCGCGGTCAGCCCGTGCGGGGCAGCCGCCTCGACGACGTCCTGCCAGCAGGCGCCGGCCTCGACCCGGGCGACCCGGTTGACCGGGTCGACGTGGACGCCGCGGAGCTCACCGGTGCGCACCAGGACGGTGTCGGCGAGCCGGTGCTGGGCGAGCACGGCGGCCGCGTGCCCGGTGCTCTGGGTGGTCACCCGCATCCCGGCGCGGGCGGCGGTGCGGACGACCCGGCGGACCTGCTCGACCGAGCGCGGCACGGCGACCGCGGCCGGGCGCAGCGAGACGGCCGCGTTCCAGTTGGCGCGGGCGCGGTCGTAACCGGGCTCGCCGGGCAGGTGGACGAAGTCGCCGCACTCGGCGCGCAGGTCGGTGATGCTCCCGTCGGTGGTGATGCTCATGGTTGTTCCTTCTTCTCGGGTTCTCGTCGTGGCTGACGTCCGGAAGCCTGCGGGGCCGCGACCGCCGCGGACCATCCCCACCGCCCGGGGACCTGCGGCCCGGGGGCACCGGGATTCCAGGACCCCAGAAATGTGGGATCCCCAACGCGGCCCGATTCGGCCACACTGGTTCCATGGCCCTGGATCTCACCGCGCAGCGCGTCCTGCGCGACGTCGAGGTCGTGTCGCGGGCCGGGCTGGAGCTGGAGCCCTTCCTGGACGAGGCGCTGACCTCGATCCAACGGGCGGTCCCCCACCTCGGCGCCTGCGTCGGCACGGTCGACCCGAGCACGCTGCTGCTCACCGGCACGCTGAAGTTCGGCGACCTGCACGGGCAGGACAGCCACGACCACGAGTGGGGCCTGATCGAGTACGGCGAGTGGGAGGACACCACCTTCATCGAGCTCGCGCACCGCGCCGTCCCCTCGACCGCCGTCCGCTCGGTCGACCCCGGGTCCTACCGGCTCAACGAGTTCATGGTGCCGCGCTACGGGTACACCGACGAGATCCGCACGGTGCTGCGCGACCACGGCCAGGTGTGGGGCGCGATCGCGATGTTCCGGGCCGACGGGCAGCCCGCCTTCGACGACCACGACGTCGAGCTGCTCTCCGCGCTGTCCGAAACCATGTCGGTCGGCATGCGGCTCGGTCTGCTCTGCCGACTGGCCGAGGTTCCCGAGGTCCCGCCGACCGGTCCCGCGGTGGTGATGGTCGACTCCGCGAACCGCATCGTGCAGCGCAGCACCGGGGCGGAGCACCGGCTCGACCAGCTCAAGATCGCCGACCACCAGACCGAGCCGACCGGCATCCTCGCCGCGCTCGTCGGCTCCGCCCGGCGCTACGCCCGCGGCGAGACGACCCAGCCGCCGCGCTGCCGGGTGCGCAGCCGCGACGGGATCTGGCTGGTGCTGCACGCCAGCCCGATGACCGCGCGGGACGGCGGCGCCGGCGACGTCGTGATCACCATCGAGGAGGCCAGGCCGCCGGAGATCGTGCCGCTCGTGGTCGCCGCCTTCGACCTGACCGAGCGCGAGCGCGCCGTCACCGAGCGGGTCCTCCAGGGGCTCGACACCAAGGAGATCGCGGCGTCGTTGCACCTGTCGGCGTACACGGTGCAGGACCACCTGAAGTCGGTCTTCGAGAAGGCCTCGGTGCGGAGCCGGCGCGAGCTGATCGCCCGGGTCTACTTCGACCAGTACGTCCCGCGGATGGGCACCGACATCGGACCGGACGGCTGGTTCACGACGGCCGGCTGACGCACAGCCGCGCGAACGCCGTCGCGACCGGCCGCCAGGCCGCCAGCAGGGCGTCCCGCTCCGCGGCGAACGCGGCCAGGAAGTCCGCGACGTCCACGCCGTCCTCCTCCGCCCAGGTCGCCAGCACCACCTCGTCGACCTCGGGGTGCGACTGGATCCCCCAGGCGCGGTCGGCGAAGCGCAGCGCCTGGACCTCGCCGCCGGGAGCGGTGGCCAGCACCGTGGCCGCCGGCGGCGGGGCGAGGACGACGTCGTCGTTCCAGTGCGCGACGCGGGCCGGTCGCGCCGCGAACACCGGGTCCGCCGCCGCGGCCTCGGACCAGTCGACCGCGAGCAGGCCGCGCTGGGTTCCGGCCGGGTTGACCGCCACACCTCCGCCGAGCGCGTCCGCGACGATCTGGTGCCCGAGGCAGATCCCGAGCACCGGCACTCCCCCGGCGACCGCCGCCCGCACCAGCTCCTTGGTCGGGCCCAGCCAGGGAGTGGCCTGCTCGTCGGTGGCGTTCATCGAGCCGCCGAGGACGAGCAGGCCGGCATGTCCGGCCAGGTCGGCGGGCAGGACGTCACCCCGGTAGGGCCGGCGGAGGTCGAGCACGACGCCCGCCGCCTCGATCCAGGTGCCGAACCAGGCCGGGGGGCAGTCGTCCTGGTGCTGGACGACGAGGACCGGGCGGCTCGTCACTTCTCCGGGCTCACTTCTCAGGGCTCACTTCTCCGGGCTCACTTCTCAGGGCTCACTTCTCAGGAACGTGCTCGAGGTCAGCCAGCCAGGCCCGGGCATTCGCGTCCGACGGCATCCGCCAGTCACCGCGCGGCGACAGCGATCCACCTGCGGCGACCTTGGGCCCGTTGGGCAGCGCCGAGCGCTTGAACTGGCTGAACCCGAAGAACCGGTTCACGAAGACGCCGAGCCACTTCTTGATCGTGGGCAGGTCGTAGCCGATCCGACGCGCCTCCGGGAAGCCCGGCGGCCACGCGCCCGCGTCGGGTTCGGACCAGGCGTGCCGGGCCAGGAAGGCGATCTTGCTCGGCCGGAACCCGTGCCGCAGCACGTAGTAGAGCGTGAAGTCCTGGAGCGCGTAGGGGCCCACGCTGGCCTCGGTGCTCTGCGGGACCTCGCCCTCCCGCGTCGGGATCAGCTCCGGGGTGATCTCCTGCTCGACGATCTCGGTGAGCACGTCGTCGACGTCGGAGCCCTCGCCGTGCTCGTCGCGGAACTGTCCGCTGCTGACCACCCAGCGGATCAGGTGCTGGATGAGCGTCTTCGGCACCCCGGTGTTCACCGCGTAGTGCGACATCTGGTCGCCGACGCCGTACGTGCACCAGCCGAGCGCCAGCTCGGAGAGGTCGCCGGTGCCGAGCACGATCCCGCCGCGGTGGTTGGCGATCCGGAACAGGTAGTCCGTCCGCAGCCCGGCCTGGACGTTCTCGAAGGTGACGTCGTAGACGTCCTCGCCCTCGGCGCTGTGCTCATCCATGAACGGGTGGTCGAGGTCCGCGAGCATCTGCCTCGCGGCGGGCCGGATGTCGAGCTCCTCGAAGGAGACGCCGAGCGCCTTGCAGAGCCGGGTCGCGTTGCTCTTGGTGTAGTCGCTCGTCGCGAAGCCCGGCATCGTGTAGGCGAGGATGTCGCTGCGCGGCCGGCCGAGCCGGTCCAGCGCCTTCGCCGCGACGATCAGCGCGTGCGTCGAGTCCAGACCCCCGCTGACGCCGATGACGATCTTCGGCTGCCCGATGGAGCGGAGCCGCTGCTCCAGGCCGGAGACCTGGATGTTGTACGCCTCGTAGCAGTCCAGAGCCAGCCGTGCCGGGTCGTCGGGCACGAACGGGAACCGGTCGACGCTACGGAGCAGGCCGATGTCGCCCGTCGGCGGGTCGAGGGTGAAAGCGACCCGGCGGTGCGAGTCGGTGCCCTGTCCCTCGAACCTCCGGTTGTCCTCGAAGGTCCCCTGCCGCAGCCGCTCCTGGCGGATCCGGTCGAGGTCGACGTCGACCACGCAGCGGCGCGCGCCTTCCGGGAACCGCTCGGTCTCCCCCAGGAGGTCGCCGCACTCGTAGACCATCGTCTGGCCGTCCCAGGAGAGATCGGTGCTCGACTCCCCCTCCCCGGCCGCGGCGTAGACGTAGGCGGCCAGGCAGCGCGCGCTCGCACTGCGCACCAGCAGCCGCCGGTCCTCGGCGCGTGCCACGGTGATCGGCGAACCGGACAGGTTGGCGAGCACGCTCGCGCCCGCGAGCGCCGCCGAGGCGCTCGGCGGGATCGGCACCCACATGTCCTCGCAGATCTCGACGTGCAGGGCGAGTCCGGGAACGTCGTCAGCCTCGAAGATCAGGTCCGGACCGAACGGGTAGTACTCGCCGAGCAGCTCGATACCTTCGCCGAACTCGTGCGAGCCGGACGCGTAGTGGCGGGCCTCGTAGAACTCCCGGTAGGTCGGCAGGTGGCCCTTCGGCACGACACCGAGGACCCGGCCGCGGTGCACCACGACCGCGCAGTTGTAGAGCCGGTTGCCCTTGAGCAGCGGCGCCCCGACCACCAGCACCGGACCGAGGTCCTCGCTCGCCGCGACGATCTGCTCGATCGCCGCCCCGACGGCCTCGATGACCACGTCCTGCATCACCAGGTCGTCGATCGCGTACCCGGTCAGGCAGAGCTCCGGGAAGACCGCGACCGCGACCCCGTCGTCGTGGCACGCCCGGGCCTGCTCGAGCACGCTCGCGGCGTTGGTCACAGGGTCGGCGATGGCCACGGGGATCGTGCACGCGGCGACCCGCGCGAACCCGTGCGCGTAACAGGAGTCGAAGTCCACCCCACCAGTCTCCCGGATCGGGCGAGAAAAGGTCGAGCGCGGGCCGAACCGGTGGTTGAGGAGGTCGCGCAGCGACCGTCTCGAAACCCACCCGCCGGTGGTTGAGGAGGTCGCGCAGCGACCRTCTCGAAACCCACCCGCCGGTGGTTGAGGAGGTCGCGCAGCGACCATCTCGAAACCCACCCGCCGGTGGTTGAGGAGGTCGCGCAGCGACCATCTCGAAACCCACCCGCCGGTGGTTGAGGAGGTCGCGCAGCGACCGTCTCGAAACCGCTTGTGGACAAGCCGATTCCAGAACCGAAACTGTCGGTGCCGATCCGTAGATTCCTCCCATGACCTCGGGTACGACGGACGCCGCCGCTGTGCTGGCGTCTGCGCGCCGACACCGGTCGGAGGCCGACGCGGCGGAGGTCCGTCTCTTCCTCGACGCGCTCGCCTGGGCTCACGCCCACACCGTGGAGGACGCCTCGGACTGTGCGACCTGGGGTGACTCCCCGATCCCGCTGGCCGGGGAAGGCGCACCGCTGGTCAGCGAGTTCTGCGTCACCGAACTTGCCGCCGCGTTGGGCATGTCCGATCACGCCGGCCGCGCGCTGATCGCCTCTGCTCTGGAGATCGCCCACCGGCTGCCCCGGATCTTCCACCGCGTCCAGACCGGCACCCTGCAGGTCTGGCGCGCCCGCCGCATCGCCGAACGCACCCTCGCCCTGTCCCCCGAGGCGGCGCTGCACGTCGACCGGTACCTCGCCCGCACCGCCCACCGCATCGGGCTGGCCGCCACCGAGCGGTTGATCGACGAAGCCATCGCGACCCACATGCCCGACCACGCCCGTCAGCTCGCCGAACAAGCCGCCGACCAGCGCCACGTCCGCATCGACCACCAGCAGGTCTCCTTCGCCGGCACCAGCCTGTTCGGCGGCGAACTCGACCTCGTCGACGCCCAAGACCTCGACACCCGACTCTCCGTCGACGCCGCCGACCTCAAGGAATGGGGCTGCGACCTCCCCCTCGACGTGCGCCGCGCGATGGCGCTGGGCAACCTCGCCCGCGGCGAAACCCCACTCCCGACAGCCCCCGCGAACCGGGCCCGGAGCGAGGAACCGGTCGTCGAGCAGCGGTCGTCGAGCCTGTCGAGACGGCGCGAGGAAGACAGGGCCCGGGCCACAAGCCGACCCATCACCCTCTACCTCCACCTCGATCCCCGCAACCCGTTCGGAAGTCTGGAGAACCGCGGCCCGCACCTGATCACGCGCGAGCAGATCGAGCAGTGGCTCAACGCCCCCGGAGCCCAGATCACGATCCGCCCGGTCCTCGACCTCAACCAAGAGGTCTCCACGCAGGCGTACGAGCCGACCGACCGGATCCGCGAACACGTCATCCTGCGCGATCGCACGTGTGTGTTCCCGTACTGCACCCGGCGAGCCCGCGCCTGCGACCTCGACCACATCGAGCCCTACGACCCCGACGGCCCGAAGAACCAGACCCGCACCTCGAATCTGGCCGCGCTCTGTCGCCACCACCATCGGCTCAAGACCCACGGCGGCTGGCGCTACCAAGCCGAACGACCCGGCGCCTACCGCTGGCGCTCACCGCTCGGCTACACCTACCTCCGCGACCAAACCGGCACGAGACAGCTCACCCCTCGACCCGTCGACCCACCCGGCATCTGTTGACGCCTCGCACCCGGTCAGGATTGCCGCTTCGCCTGGTGCCGTTCCTTGAGCTCGCCCACCCGCACTGCGTGCGTGGACGTGAGCGCCCGCGCCTCGTCCTCGGTCAACCGCACCACGACGGACGTGCCCGTCGGCCGGGGAGATCAGGCTGCGCGCGGATGCGCTCCGGACCCAGGCGTCCACGACGAACACCTCCTGGCACGATGACCCCATGACTGCGTACTGGGTGAGCGTGTACCGCGACATCAGCGACGACGACAAGATGGCCGCCTACGCCCGGCTCGCGGCGCCCGCGCTGACCGGGGCCGGCGGCCGGTTCATCGCCCGCGGGCTGCCCGAGCAGACCTACGAGGCCGGCGAATCGGGCCGTGTCGTGCTCATCGAGTTCGACTCCGTCGAGGCCGCCCGGGCCGCGCACGACAGCGCGCCGTACCAGGAGGCGCTGGCCGCGCTGGACGGCGCCGCGGTCCGCGACATCCGGATCGTCCCCGGCGCCTGACGTGACCGGCATCGCCGCGCTGCCGGAGCCGCCGTACACGGCGGTCATCTTCAGCAACCTGCGCACCGAGGGCGACCAGGGGTACGCCGTCATGGGCGCCCGGATGCAGGAGCTCGCGAAGGCGCAGCCCGGCTACCTCGGCTACGAGTCGGCCCGCGACGCCGACGGGTTCGGCATCACCGTCTCCTACTGGGCCGACGACCACGCCGCACGCGCCTGGAAGCAGGTGCACGAGCACGCGATCGCGCAGCAGCGCGGCCGCGAGGTCTGGTACGCCGACTACCAGGTCCGGGTCGCCACCGTCGGTCGCGCCTACGGCCCGTGACCCCTCCGGCGACGCCGCCCGTCCTCCGCACCGAACGCCTCGTCCTGCGCCAGTGGCGCGAGCAGGACCGGGACCCGTTCGCGGCGCTGAACGCGGATCCCCGGGTGATGGAGTTCTTCCCGGCGTGTCCGACGCGCGCGGAGTCCGACGCGCTCATCGACCGGCACCGCGCGCTGCTGGCGGCCGGTGAGCCCGGCCTGTTCGCGGTCGAGGTCGCCGCGACCGGCACGTTCATCGGCTTCGTCGGTCTCGCCGTCCCGCGGTTCGAGGCGGCGTTCACCCCGTGCGTGGAGATCGGCTGGCGGCTGGCCCGCGACGCCTGGGGGCACGGTTACGCCTCCGAGGCGGCCCGGACGGTCCTCACCCACGCCTTCGAGGACCTCGGCCTGCCCGAGGTCGTCTCGTTCACCGCCGCGGTCAACCTGCGCTCCCGCGCCGTGATGGAACGGATCGGCCTGACCCGGGACCCGGCCGACGACTTCGACCACCCGCTGCTGGCGCCGGACAGCCCACTGCTGCGGCACGTGCTCTACCGCGGCAGGAGATCGGCCCAGCCGTGAGCAGCGCCACACGGGCGAACCGCGCAGAACGGGTCTAGCGTTGATCCCGGTCCGGGGACTCCGTCAGGGAGCCTCGAGAGCGAACACACGAAGGAGCTCGACGATGAGCGAGAGCAGCAACCCCGAGGTCGCGGCGCCGTACGGCACCGGCGCGGCCCGGAAGGACGGATCGGCACCGGAGGCGACGCCCCGGAAGCGGATCCGCACGCACCACCTGCGCGAGATGAAGGAGCGCGGCGAGAAGTTCGCCATGCTCACGGCCTACGACATGTACACCGCCGCCACCTTCGACGACGCGGGCATCGAGGTCCTCCTCGTCGGCGACAGCGCGTCGAACAACGTCCTCGGCAACGAGACCTCGCTGCCGATCACGGTCGAGGAGCTGATCCCGCTGACCCGGGCCGTCGCCCGGTCGGCGCACCACGCGCTGGTCGTCGGCGACCTGCCGTTCGGGTCCTACCAGCGCTCGCCGGAGCAGGCCTACGACACCGCGGTCCGGTTCATGAAGGAGGGCGGCGCGCACTGCGTGAAGCTCGAGGGCGGTCGCGAGATGACCGGTCAGATCGAGCTGCTCACCCACGGCGGCGTCCCGGTGATGGCGCACATCGGCTTCACCCCGCAGAGCGAGCACGCCCTCGGCGGCTACCGGGTCCAGGGCCGCGGCGACGCCGCGCAGCGGATCCTCGCCGACGCCAAGGCGGTCGAGGCCGCGGGCGCGTTCGCGGTCGTCATGGAGATGGTCCCCGGCGACGTCGCCGCGCAGGTGACCCGCGAGCTCAGCATCCCGACGATCGGGATCGGCGCCGGCAACGGCTGCGACGGCCAGGTCCTCGTCTGGCAGGACGCGTTCGGCCTGCGCACCGGCAAGATGGCCCGCTTCGTGAAGCAGTACGCCGACCTGCACAGCGTCCTCAAGGGCGCCGCCGAGGCGTACGCCGCCGACGTGAAGGCCGGCACCTTCCCCGGTCCGGAGCACACGTTCTGAGCATGGCCGACCACCCGCACGGCCAGTCGGAGGACGCCGACATGTTCGGCCAGGCGACCTGGGACGCCCGCTACGGCGGACCGGACCGGGTCTGGAGCGGGAACCCGAACCCGCGCCTGGTCGAGCAGGTCGCCGACCTGCCCGCCGGTGACGCCCTCGACGTCGGTGCCGGCGAGGGCGCCGACGTCGTCTGGCTGGCCCGCCGCGGCTGGCGGGTGACCGCCCTCGACGTGTCCCCGGTCGGGCTCGGACTCGTCGCCGAGCACGCCGCCGAGTCGGGCGTCGCCGACCTGGTCACCACGGTGCACCACGACCTCCTCGACGAGGCTCCCCTGCCCGGCGGCTTCGACCTGGTCTCGGCGCAGTTCGTGCACCCGCCCCTCGACCGGTTCGACGCGGTGTTCCGTGCGATCGGCGCCGCGGTCCGGCCCGGCGGCACCCTGCTGGTCGTCGGCCACCACCCCGACGACCACACCACCGGGCTGCGTTCCGGGCACGGGCACGGCGCCCTGCTCTTCACCCCCGAGAAGGTCGTCGCGGCACTCGACCCGGACGAGTGGGAGGTCGTGCTCGCCGAGGCGCAGACCCGGCCCTCGCACCGGCCGGACGGACCGGCCACGGCGACGGACTCGGTGGTGCGTGCCGTCCGGCGATGACCAACGTCGAGGCGTACCGTCGGAGGATGCGCCGTCCCGTCGCTCTCGCGGTCCTGACCTGCTCGCTCGCCCTGGTCGCCAGCCTCCTCGCCACCGCTCCCGGGGTGGGCGCACCCGCCGGACCCGGCCGCGCGGCGGCGTACCCGGCCCTCCGGGTGACCACGCAGGTCCCGGGGCTGCAACAGCCCTGGGACGTGCAGGTGCTGCCCGGCCCGCGCTACCTGGTCACCGAACGGGACAGCCGGCGGCTGCTGATCCGGTTCCACGGCAGGACCCACCGGGTCCGGTTCCCGTCGGGCCGGGTGTGGACCTCCGGGGAGACCGGGCTGATGTCGGTCGCCGTCGACCCGCGGTTCCGGAAGAACCGGCGGATCTACACCTGCCAGGGCGCGACGACCGCCACCGGGCACGACGTCCGGATCGTCGCCTGGCGGATGAACGCGCGCTACACCGCGGTCCGGAGGGCGCGCTTGCTGCTCACCGGACTGCCCGCGTCCTCCGGTCGGCACGGCGGCTGCCGGCTGCTGATCGCCCGCAGCGGCGCGCTCCTCGTCGGCACCGGCGACGCGGCCGTGTCCGGCAACCCGCAGAACCTGGACTCGCTCGGCGGCAAGGTGCTCCGCCTCAACCGGATGACCGGGCGGCCGTGGCCCGGCAACCCGTTCGCCTCGTCGTCCTCGCTGCGCCGCCGGTACGTGCTCAACTACGGCCACCGCAACGTCCAGGGGCTCGCCCAGCGTGCCGACGGGACCGTCTGGTCGGTCGAGCACGGGCCGGACCGCGACGACGAGATCAACCTGGTCACCTCGGGTGGCAACTACGGCTGGGCGCCCGGCCCGGGCTACGACGAGTCCGTGCCGATGACCGACTTCGGCCTGCCCGGACCGCAGGTCGCGGCCCGGTGGAGCTCGGGGTTCCCGACGCTCGCCACCTCCGGCGCGGCCTGGGTGCACGGCAGCAGGTGGGGCTCGTACGACGGCACCCTCGCGGTCGCGGCCCTCAAGGCCGGCCGGCTGATGTTCTTCCGGTTCAGCGCGAACGGCACGTTCCGGTCGATGCGCACCCCGCCGGCCCTGACGCGCTTCGGGCGGCTGCGCTCGGTCACCCGGGCTCCCAACGGGGACCTGCTGGTCACGACCGCGAACGGCAGCGGCGACCGGGTCCTGCGGGTCTCACCGCGCTGACGCGACGGGGCCTCGCGGGCCTCGAACCCGGGCCTACCGCCAGGCGAGCACGAAGCCGGCGTACACGACGAGCGAGAGCACGCCGAGGACGAGCACCCGGGTCGGCTTGGTCATGAACGAGCGGCAGGCCAGCACGAACAGCACCGACCAGATCACGAACTGCGGCACCGCGCCCGCGGCGCCGTACAGCGGCCAGGTGCCGAAGACCAGGAACAGGCTGGAGACCAGCAGCACCATCCCGACGAAGGAGTTCCGGTAGGCCCGGATGTCCTGACCCAGGGCGGGCGGCCGCTCGCCGGTGCTCAGCTCTCACCCTTCTTGGGCTCGTTCCACTTCGGGTCGTTGTCCCACTCCTCGTTGCGCTGGGCGACCTTCTCCAGCGCGTGCGCGGCCTCGTCGGCGGTGGCGTAGGGCCCGAGCCGGTCGGCGTTCTTGCACCCCTCGCGCGGCTCGACGGTGTGGTGCTTCAGGCAGTACCAGAACTCCTCGTCCATGGGGCCAATCTAGACTCACCGCCGTGACTCCCGTATCCCCCGGCACCATCTCCGCCCGCCGTCCCGTCCCGGCGCACATCCCGCGGCCCGAGTACGTCGACAAGGCCGCGCCGGAGCGGTTCACCGGGAGCGAGGTCAAGGACGCCGAGACGATCGAGCGGATGCGGGTCGCCGGCCGGCTCGCCGCCCAGGCCCTCCAGGAGGTCGGCAGGCACGTCGTCCCGGGGGTCACCCACGACGAGCTCGACCGGATCGGGCACGAGTTCCTCCTCGACCACGGCGCCTACCCCTCGACGCTCGGCTACCGCGGTTTCCCGAAGTCGCTGTGCACCAGCGCCAACGAGGTGATCTGCCACGGCATCCCGGACAGCCGGGTCGTCGAGGACGGCGACATCGTCAACATCGACATCACCGCGTTCCTCGGCGGCGTCCACGGCGACACCAACGCCACCTTCCTCACCCCAGGCGTCTCCGAGGAGGTCCGCGACCTCGTCGACCGCACCCAGGAGGCGCTGCGGCGGGCGATCAACGCCGTCAAGCCGGGCCGTCAGGTCAACGTGATCGGCCGGGTGATCGAGTCCTACGCCAAGCGCTTCGGGTACGGAGTCGTCCGGGAGTTCACCGGCCACGGGATCGGCACGTCGTTCCACTCCGGCCTGATCATCGCCCACTTCGACGACCCGTCCTACGACACCGTCATGGAGCCGGGGATGACCTTCACCATCGAGCCGATGCTCAACCTCGGCACCCACGAGTGGGAGATGTGGGACGACGACTGGACGGTCGTGACGAAGGACGGCCGCACGTCGGCGCAGTTCGAGCACACCCTGCTGGTCACCGAGACCGGCGCGGAGATCCTGACCCTGCCCTGAGCGGTGCGTCGGCTCTACGGGCCGAGCTCGATGTTCAAGAACGTCAGCGAGAACAACGAGCCCGCGAACGAGATCAAGATCGACAACAGGATCGCCCAGCCGCCGGTGAGCCGGCGTTCGGGATGGCGCGGTGGACGTAGCAACCAGGCCGGTCCGGACATCACCAGGAACGCCGCGGTGCCGATCGGCGTCGAGATGAGCCAGAACCACGCCCATCGGGTCGCCCACCACGGCTGCGGCCCTGCGATGAGAACCGCCAGCATGCCGACGGCGAGGATCGTCGCCGGAAGCGCGAGGACCATCGGTGCGGAGAAGCCGAGGATCGTGTCGTCGACGTAGGAGCCGGATCCGCTCCGACGGATGAGCAGGTCAGGCTGGAGGTCTGTGAGTACCGCGCTGGGCGCCCGGTCGAGCGTCGTGTCCACCTCGTAGCAGGCATCCTCGTCACCGCACTCGTCCGGCTCCTGGCCACGCACCTGACCGACCGTGGTGACGTAGCGAAGGTGCCCGCGCGACCAGCGGACGTTGACGGCGGTGAACCCGGTCTCGCCCGCGAGGAGTTCGCCGTCTATCTCGACCTGGGTGACCTTGCTCGACCTCACGAGGTCGCGAAGGTCGTCCCAGTCCGCGGTCCGCTCGCCCACGAACGGCAGCGCCGCGAGCACGACTATCCAGCCGGCGATGAGCGTGAAGCGGACGAAATCCCACTTCCGTTCGTTCGTCGAGCGCTCCAGCGGCAGGCGGCCGATCGCAGTCAGATCGGGAGTGGTCGAGTCGGGCACCGCGCCACCTTAGGAGACCAAGGCCCCAAGTGTGGCGGAGTTGCCGTCCCGCCTCACACCTTTCCGGCGAGGCGCTCCACCCGGAGCACCGCGAGCTCGTGCTCGGGGTCGCCGGACATCGCCGCGGCGAGCCTCAGGTGCGGCAGCGCGTCCGCGTAGCGGGACTGCCGCTCCAGGCTGCGGCCCAGCGCGAACCGCATCCAGTCGTCGTCGGGGTTCTCGGCCACGAGCGACCGGAGCTCGTCCTCGGCCCGGGTCAGCTGCACCCGGATCAGGAACGCCCAGGCGCGCAGCATCCGCAGCCCGGTGTTCCGCGGGTCCTCGGCGAGGGCAGGCTCCAGCAGCTCCAGCGCGGCCACCGCGTCGCGGCGCCGGAGCAGGTCGAACGCCACCCGGTACGCCGACGTGAGGTCGCCGCGCTGGTCGGGGAAGATCAGCGACGGCGCCTTCAGCTCGAAGAACTCCTCGTCCATGCCCGGGCAAACGTCCGCGCCGCTCGGCGCATTCCTGACGGCGCCGGCCGGCGTTTCCTGACCTCAGCGGGCTCGGAACTGTCTGGACCGCCCAGGTGATCCGGTCCGATCACCGTCGATCAAGGGTGCCCGGGGCCTAGCGTGCGGGCATGGCAGGGGTGGCGGCATCCGTCCTGGGTGATCTCCGGGTCGTCCGGGACGATCTCGAGGTCACCGAGGACGCGCTCGGCGGCCGGCGGGGCGCGTGCGTCCTGGTACGGCTGCTCGTCTCCCGCTCCGAGGTCGTGTCCCGGGAGCAGCTCGCCGCGGCGATCTGGGGCGAGACCCCGCCCGGGTCGTGGCAGGCCGCGCTGCGCAACGTGATCGCCGCGCTCCGCCGCGGCTTCACCGCCCTGGGGCTCGACGGCGAGCAGGTGCTCCGGACCACCCCGGCCGGCTACCAGCTCGACCTCCCCTCCGGGAGCACCGTCGATCTCGACGACGTCCTGTTCGGTGCCGCCCGGGTCGAGGGACTGCTCCAGCGCGGAGAGGTGCAGCACGCGCTGACCGAGGCGCACCGGCTCGCCGGACTGGCCGGTGCCGAGCTGCTCAGCGGGACCAGGGCGCCGTACCTGGTGGAGCTGCGGCGGCGCGTGGCCGGCGCCGGCGTCCAGCTGCGCCTCAGCTGCGGCCGGATCGCCCTCGTCGCCGGTGACCCGGCCCTGGCCGAGTCCTGCGCCCGGGAGGTCGTGACGTCGGCGCCGCTCCGCGAGGACGCCCACCGACTGCTGATCCAGGCGCTCTCGGCCGGCGGGAACCGGGCTGCCGCGATCGAGGCGTACGAGCAGTGCCGGCTGCTGCTGGCCGACTCGCTCGGGGTGCACCCGGCGCCGGAGACGCGGGCGGTCTTCCTCGAGCTGCTCTCCGAGGACGCCGCGACCCCGGCGTCCGCGCACCAGCCCTGGTCACCGCTGCTCGGCCAGCGCGGCACCGCGTTCGTGGGCCGGGCCGAGGTGCTCGACGTGCTGCTCGGCGCCTGGGAGGAGGCCCGTCGTACCGGGCAGCCGCAGGCCGTGGACGTGGTCGGTGAGCCCGGCATCGGCAAGACCCGGCTGGCCGCCGAGCTCACCGCACGAGTCCGCGACCAGAGCGCTGCCGTGCTCTACGGGCGCGCGGAGGACCGGCTCGACGTGCCGTACCGGCCGGTCATGGAGGCGCTGGAGACCTTCCTCGTCACCCTGCCGCCGACCGCCCGCGGGGACGCGCTCGGCGACGGGGCGGCCGCGCTGGCCCGGTTCCTCCCGACCGCGCGCGACGTGGCCAGCCCGGCCCGCAGCCACGGCATCGCCGACCTCGACCGCCTGCACCTGTTCGAGGCGACCCGCGGCACCCTCTCCCGGATCGCGGGCGGCCGCGGGGCGCTGGTCGTCCTGGACGACCTGCACTGGAGCCCGCCCGCGACCGCCGACCTCGTCGCGCACCTGCTCGGCTGCTCCGCTCCGGTGCTCGTCGTGACCCTGCGCCGAGCCGGGGGTGAGCCCGGACCGTGGCCCGAGCCGGAGGCCGACGCCGTCACCCGGGTCGAGCTCGGCCCGCTCTCGCACGCCGAGGTCGCCGAGCTCGCCCGGCTCCACGGACGCGACGACGTCGTCTCCGACCTGCTCTGGACCGAGAGCGGCGGCAACCCGCTCTACGCGACCGAGCGGCTGCACCTCGGTCCGCCGGCGAGCGAGGACCTGGTCGAGACCCCGGTGCCCGATCCCCCGGACCGGCTCCGCGAGCTCGTGCGCACCCGGATCGCCGCCCTGCCCCCGGCGGCCGGCTCGGTCCTCGCGGCCGCCGCGGTCGCCGGACTCGAGTTCGACCCGCAGGTCGTGGTGGCGGCCGTCGAAGTCCCCGCCGAGGAGGCGATCCAGGCGCTCGCGGCAGCCGAGCGCGACGGCATCGTCGTCCCGGCAGTCGCCCACCCGGCTCGCCGTTCCTTCCGGCACACGCTGATCCGGGCGGCCCTGCTCGCCGACCTCGACGAGGTCACCACCGGGAGGCTGCACCACCGGATCGGTGAGGCCCTGGAGCACCAGCCCCCGACGCTGGACGCCTCGGTCAGCGGGCTGGCGCACCACTTCGAGCGAGCGGCCGTGCTCGGCGAGTGGCGCCGGGCCGTCCGGTACCAGCGGCAGGTCGCCGAGGCCGCGCTGGACAACCTCGTCCTCGACGACGCCGTCGCGGCCGCCGACCGGGCCCTGCTCATCCTCGACCGGGCCGAGGACCCGGACCCGGGTCTGCGGATCGACCTCCAGATCATCCGGGCCAGCGCCCTGCGCCGGCGTGGCGATGCCGACGCGGAGGCGGCGGTCGAGGCGGCCCACCACGCCGCCCGCGCCTACGGCGACCCGGTGCTGGTCGCACGGGCCGCGCTCGCGTTCTCGATCGCCAGCACCGGGGGCGACGAGATCTACTTCGACGGCAACCGGATCCACCTGTACCAGGAGGCGCTCGACGGGCTCGGCCCCGGCCAGGACGCCCTGCGCGCGAAGCTGCTCGGCTGCCTGGCCTCGGCGTACGCGTGGGAGACCGACGCGACCGAGGGCCGCCGGCTCGCCGATTCGGCGATGGCGCTGGCCCGAGAGGTCGGCGACACCGGCACCCTCTCCGCCGTGCTCACCAACGCTCGCCGCAGCCTCTTCGGTTCCGGGCGCGCCGACCTGGCGCACGCCCGGGAGGAGGAGCTGTTCGCGCTCGCCAAGGAGATCGGCGACCCGCTCCTGCTCGGCCGCACCTGGCTGTGGCGGTTCGAGACGGCGATGGAGCTCGGCCACGCCGGCGACCTGGACCGCGCGCTCGACCTCGCCCGCCCGGGGGTCACGGCGTACGGGCCCCCGTCGGACCGGTGGAGCCTGGCCTACTACGGGGCAGCGCAGGCACTGCTGCACGGTCGGCTCGAGGAGGCCGAGGAGCGGATGGAGGCGGCCCGTCGCCTCGGCATCGAGATCGGCGTCGTGCCGTTCCTGGTGGAGGCGCTGTTCCAGATCCAGCGGATGGGCGTACGTCGCGACCAGGGCCGGCTGCACGAGATCCGCGCGGAGCTCAGCACCTTCTTCGCGAACGCCGGCGTCGTCGAGTGGCAGGGCGCGACCGCGTTCGTCGAGAGCGAGGTCGGTGACCTGGACGCCGTCGGCCCGCTGCTGGACTCGGTGCTCGCCGGTTTCGTCGCGAACGGGATGCGCACCTCGGCGGCGATCGGCATGGCCGCCCTGCTCGCCACCCCGATCGCCCGGGTGCACGACGTCACGAAGGCGCGGGAGCTCTACGACCTGCTCGCACCGCAGACCGGGCGCGGCGCTTCCGTCGCCTACCTGATGTGCCCGATGGACTGGGCGCTCGGGATCTGCGCGGCCGAGCTCGGCGACCACGAGCGTGCCCGCAGCCACTTCGAGGCCTCGGCCCGGTTCGCCCGCACCATCGACTCGCCGATCTGGGTGGAGCGAAGCGTCGCCGCCGCCGAACGCGGCGGCCTGCCCCCGCGCCCGGGGCCGTACGCCGGTTAGCGCAGCACCTGCCCGTACGCCGCGAACCCCGGCTTCGCCGTCCCTGGCGGTTCCGAGGGCACCGGCACCAGCTCGGAGGCGTAGTGCCAGCCCACGTGCACGGCATCGTCGCGCTCGTCGAACACCACCACGCGCGCCTGCCACAGCGGCCCGGACGCCTGCGAGGGCACCTGCCGCCACCCGAGCACCAGCCCGGGACGCGCGACACCGACGCCGTACGCCGGCCGCACCCAGACGTGGCGCACCCGGGGACGACTCATCCTGCAATTAGAACAGGTGTTCGAACCCTGGGTGAGTCCTTGCCCAGATCGCCCGGGGACGGCCACCGGCCTCGGCCGTCCGGGCCAGGTCCATCCGTGGAACGAGGCACGCCGAACGGGGGGCGCCCGCTAGACCGATCGAGCCGGCCGGCTCGCCGGCGTGGTTTGCTCTCCTTCGGAGACCGGTCGGTCTCGCCGTTCAGGCGCCGCGCCCTCGCTCTATCCCCCAGCAGGGGCGCGCGCGTCCTCCCGCACCCACGACGACGCCCCCGCGGCCTCGGGTCGTGCGGGGGCGTCAACGCAGAAATACCCGCGTCAGAGGCGGTGAAACCGGGTACCTGCGCAGGACGAGGTTCGTTCGGCGCCCGTCCACCACGTGCTCGGGCTGGCCAACCCGAGGGCGGGCATCTCCTGGATGCCACCCTCACCGGTCGGCATCGCGCGACCCCCGAGGGCCCGCCCCACCTTTGGCCGGGCGGGCCCGCCCGCCACGTCCCGAAGGCGGTGGATCAGGTGGTGAGGTCGGGAAGAGTCCGGCGGTCGATGAGTTCCTGCGCGATGTCCCGCAGCTTGACGTTGCGGTGCTGGGAGTAGCGCATCAGAACGGCGAAGGCCCGGTCGCCGTCGAGGTCGTAGCGCTCCATGAGGATGCCTTGGGCCTGTCCGATGATCTTGCGGCTGTCCATGCCCTTCCACAGATGGGCGTTCTGGCGGGTGGCGGAGAGTGCGACCGCTGCGTGCCGTGCGATCACGTGCAGAGTCTGCTGGTCCTCGACGGTGAAGGCCTCGGGCGAGCGCGCGAACACGTTCAGGGTGCCGAAGCTCTCCCGCGAGGTGTAGAGGCGCACGCCCAGGTGACTGCGTACGCCGAGACCGCTGACCGCACGTGCCCATTCCGGCCACCTGCCCTCGGTCCGGGTGTCGGTCACCAGCACGCTCACCCTGTCCGCGAGCATGTCCAGGTCGGGGCCCTGGCCGGCCTCGAGCTGCAGTCTGTCGAGCTTCTCCACGAGCGGGTCGGTGGTGGCGACCGTCTCCATGCCGTGGCTGCGCGAGAAGAAGACGATGCCCGCGAAGTCGGCCTTGACGGCGCTCAGGCTGAAGCCGAGGACCGCCTCGACGGTGGCCTGTTCGGTGGGTTGCTCGTGGAGTCTGAGCGCGAGCTCGGCGAGCCTGATGGGGTTTGCGTCCTGCGCTGTCATCTCGAGGTTCCGACTGTCGTGGGAAGCCCCTGGGCGCAGAGCCGCGGGATCGGGGCCGGGTCAGCTGCCGCCAGTTGGCCGGAGGAGCCAGTCAGTTCTCTTCAGACGACGAAGTCGAATGGCGTGGACGCGCGAGGTTCGATGTCGATTCGCTGCTGACGACATTTCCTCGAGCGTACTCCCGGGACGACGGAGCAGATCGGTCCCGCCGAGGACAGGATCTTTGCTCGCGTCGGGGGTACTGGTGAAGCAGGGCGATCGTCGGGGCGCCCCGATGATCGGTTAGGGCTCGTGGGTCACACAGCCGGCACTCGGGCCCGAGTGCGGACGGGCTGGCTCATAGGCCGGGTTCTGTTCACCGGGCCGCCTCACGACCACCCGGCTGGCGACCATCCATCTCCAGGTGCCGTTGCCGACACCCTCCAGCGCCCTACCCGTGAGCTCGGGCGGGCCGCCCTCGAACGCTCACTGTCTGGACTTGCTCCGAGTGGGGTTTGCCGAGCCGCGACGGTCACCCGCCGCGCTGGTGGGCTCTTACTCCACCGTTTCACCCTTACCGCCGCTCCGGAGAGCGACGGCGGTCTGTTCTCTGTGGCACTTTCCCGCGAGTTACCCCGGGTGGCCGTTAGCCACCACCCTGCCCTTCGGAGCCCGGACCTTCCTCGACACGACCCTCGACGAATCAAGTGCCCTGCCGCGGTCGCCCGGCCAGCCCGTCCGCACCGGACACACTAGTGAAACATCGGCGAAACCGCCTCCTCCTACCGTGCGCGGGGTGACTCACCCACACCCGTTCGCCACGTACGCCGCCCCCGGGCCGGCGTACGACGAGATGTTCGAGGACTGCGTCCCGCGGCCGTCGTACACGCGGCTGGCGGAGTCGTTCGCCCGGATGCCGGCCCGGGACCTGGCGGCGCGGGCCGAGGGCCTGCAGTCCAGCTACCTCGACCAGGGCGTCACCTTCGACATCGGCGGCGAGGAGCGCGCCTTCCCGATCGACATCGTCCCCCGGGTCATCGACCAGCAGCAGTGGGCGCTGATCGAGCGCGGCGTCCAGCAGCGGGTGGCCACCCTGGAGCGGTTCCTCGCCGACGTGTACGGCGCGGGCGAGGTGTTCCGCGACGAGGTCGTGCCGCGGCACGTGGTGACGACGTCGAGCCACTTCACCCGGGAGACGTTCGGCATCGAGCCGCCGAACGGGGTCCGGGTGCACGTCTCCGGCATCGACCTGATCCGGGACGACGCCGGCGAGTTCCGGGTGCTCGAGGACAACGTCCGGATCCCGTCGGGGGTGTCGTACGTGATGACGAACCGGCGGGCGATCTCGACCGCGCTGCCCGAGACCTTCGGCCGGCACCGGATCCGGCCGGTGGCCGGGTACCCGCAGAAGCTGCTCGCCGCGCTGCGCGCCGCCGCCCCGGCCGGCGTCGACGACCCGACGGTGGTGGTGCTGACGCCGGGTGCGTTCAACGGCGCGTACTACGAGCACGCGCTGCTCGCCCGGACGATGGGCGTCGAGCTGGTCGAGGGCCGCGACCTCGAGTGCCGCCGCGGCCGGGTGCTGATGCGCACCACCCACGGACTCCAGCAGGCGCACGTCATCTACCGGCGGGTCGACGACGAGTTCCTCGACCCGGTGCACTTCCGCGCGGGGTCGCTGCTGGGCTGCCCGGGTCTGGTGAACGCGGCCCGGGCCGGGAACGTGACGATCGCGAACGCGATCGGCAACGGGGTCGCCGACGACAAGCTGGTCTACACCTACCTGCCGGACCTGATCCGGTACTACCTGGCCGAGGAGCCGGTGCTCGCGAACGTCGACACCTGGCGCCTGGGCGAGCCGGAGCACCGGGCCGAGGTGATGGACCGCCTCGACGAGCTCGTGCTGAAGCCGGTCGACGGCAGCGGCGGCAACGGCATCGTGATCGGTCCGGCGGCGTCCGCGGCCGAGCTCGACGAGCTCCGCGAGCAGGTCCTGCTCGACCCGCGGGCGTGGATCGCCCAACCGGTCGTCCAGCTCTCCACCGTGCCGACGTACGTCGACGGCAGGGTCGCTCCCCGGCACGTGGACCTGCGGCCGTTCGCGGTCAACGACGGCCAGAAGGTCTGGGTCCTCCCGGGCGGCCTGACCCGGGTCGCGCTGGCCGAGGGCGAGCTGATCGTCAACTCCTCGCGCGGCGGCGGCTCGAAGGACACCTGGGTGCTCGCCGCGCCGGCGGACGCGCCCGCGCCCGAACCGAAGGAGACGACGCCGCCCGCGGGACCGCGGGAGAGCACCCCGCTGGACCGCGGTCCGGTCGGCAACCAGCAGTCCACCCCGTCCGAGCAGCAGCAACAGCAGCAGCAAGCGGCCGCCGACGGGGGCACGCCGTGCTGAGCCGGATCGCGGAGTCGCTCTTCTGGATCGGCCGGTACGTCGAGCGCGCGGAGGACACCGCCCGGATCCTCGACGTGCAGACCCAGCTGATGGTCGAGGACCCGACCGTCGACGTGCCGAGCACCTGCGCGAGCGTGCTCGACATCATGGGCGTCCCCGCGGCCCCGGACGAGGTCGTCGGCACCGACGAGCTGCTCCGCCGGCTCGCCTACGACCCGGCCTCCCCGGCCTCGATCCACGCCACCCTGCGCAACGCCCGCGAGGTGGCCCGGCGTGCCCGCGAGACGTTGTCGACGTCGATGTGGGAGGCCGTGAACACGACCTGGCGGGCGATCCCGAGCGGCCGGTTCGAGTCGATGCAGCCCCCGGTCGCGTTCGGCTGGGTCCGGGACCGGGTCGCGCTGATCAACGGGACCGCCGACGCGACGATGCCGCGCGACGAGGGCTGGCAGTTCCTGGTGCTCGGCCGGTCCATCGAGCGGGCCGACATGACGGCCCGGCTTGTGGCCGCGGCGTCGCTGTCGACGTCCTCGGCCTGGTCCACGTCGCTGCGCGCGACCGGCGGCTACGAGTCCTTCCTGCGCACCTACAAGGGCCTGGAGACCGACCGGGTGGCCGCGGAGTTCCTGGTCCTGGACCGGCTCTTCCCGCGCTCGGTCGTGTTCGCCCTCAGCCGGGCCGAGCAGTGCCTGGAGAACCTGGAGGCGTCCGGGCAGCGGGCCGGCTTCCAGAACGAGGCGCAGCGGCTCCTCGGGCGGACCCGCGCGGAGCTGGAGTACCGCGCGCTGGCGGACGTGCTCACCGATCTGCCGCACGAGATGGAGCGGCTCCAGCGCACCTGCGCGCAGGCGACCGACGCGGTCACCCGCAGCTACTTCGCCGGATCGGTGGCCACGAGCTGGAACCCGGGCCGCCGCTAGCGGCCGGAGAGGAGTCAGGATGCAGCTCAAGGTGGTGCACACGACCGGCTTCGCCTACGAGGGCGGGGCGGCGGCGTCGTACAACGAGGCCCGGCTGACCCCGCAGACCCACGCCGGCCAGATCGTCGTGCACGCCCGGCTGGACGTGCACCCGGCGCCGTGGACCTGGAGCTACCGCGACTACTGGGGAACCCAGGTGACGGCGTTCGAGGTGCTCGACCCGCACGACACGCTGACCGTGAGCGCGACCTCGACCGTGCACACCGAGCCGCACGGTACGGCCGCGCCGCGGCTGTCCTGGGACGAGCTCCGCAGCCCCGCCGTCGCCGACCGGTTCACCGAGTTCCTCGGGATCGACGACCGGGTCGCCGCACCGGCCGACCTGGCCGAGATGTACACCGAGATCGCCGCGCACTGCGCCGACCCGGACAAGGCGGCCCGCAGCATCTGCTCGCTGATCCACGACGAGGTCGACTACGTCGTCGGCTCGACCGACGTCTCCGGTCGCGCCGCCGACTCCTGGGCCCGGCAGG
Source organism: Marmoricola sp. RAF53 (assembly GCF_052114005.1). NCBI lineage: Bacteria > Bacillati > Actinomycetota > Actinomycetes > Propionibacteriales > Nocardioidaceae > Marmoricola > Marmoricola sp. RAF53. The sequence goes on from NZ_JBFRDX010000013.1 coordinate 104,646, forward strand.
CCGGTGTCTGCCAGGACATGGCGCACCTGGTCATCGGCGGGCTGCGTCAGGTCGGCATCCCGGCGCGCTACGTCTCCGGCTACCTGCACCCGGGCAAGGACCCGGCGGTCGGCGAGACCGTCAGCGGGGAGTCGCACGCCTGGGTGGAGTGGTGGGACGGCGGTTGGCACGGCTTCGACCCGACGAACGACACCGCCCAGAACGAGCGCCACGTCGTGGTGGCCGTCGGTCGCGACTACGCGGACGTGCGCCCGCTGTCGGGGATCTTCACCGGTGCCGGCGCCTCGTCGATGTTCGTCGACGTCCAGGTGACCCGGCTCGCCTAGCCGGAGCGCTGGACCGTGAAGCGCACCTTGCGGGTGACCACGTCGGCCTCGGACAGGGTCATCGCGATCTCCTCGCCGACCGGGAGCGGTCCGCTGCTGGACACCGGGGCGCTCACCGCCGGCTCGCGGACGATCGCGTCGCCCTTGCGGGGGTCGTCGTGGTCGGCCTCGACGACGACGCCGTCGAAACGCTCCCCCACCCGCCCGGCGAGGCTGGCCGCCTCGACCAGGTTGAGCACGGCGTTCTCGTAGGCACTGGCTCGCCGGCCCGAGCGGGCCATCGTGTCCGGCAGCTCCCGGAGCCCGTCGCGGGCCCACTGCGGGACCGGCGTACCGGCGCACAGGGCGGCGCACACCTCGAGCCCGAACCGGTCGACGAGCCGGCGCAGCGGCGCGGTGACGTGGGCGTAGGCGGCGGCGACCGCCGCGTGCAGCGGCTGCTCGGGCACGGCGCCGTCGAAGTCGACGTACCCGGCGCCGCGGAGCAGGCTCGTGGCCGCGGTGACCATCGCCAGGTGCTGCGGCTTCGCCGGGTCGAGGGAGCGCAGGAACTCCGGGTAGTCCTGGGCCTCCGGCCAGTCGATGTGCAGCGCGCGCGCCGTACGCCGCAGCCGCTTGACCGCCTCCGGGTCCGCCGGGGGCAGGGTGCGCAGGATGCCCACCCGGCCGGCGAGCATGATCTGCGCGGCGGCCATCCCGGTGAGCAGCGAGATCTGGGCGTTCCAGCCCTCCGCCGGCAGCACCGCCCGGAACTCCAGGGTCCACGGGTTCGTCGAGCAGTCGACCTCCTGCTCGGGCAGCGGCAGGCTGACCCCGCCCCGCAGGGCCTCCTGCTTCTCGCGGAGCTGCCCGACCTCCCGGAGCAGGGCCAGCACCTCCCGGGGCTCGCCGCGGTCGACCTCCTGCTGCACCCCTGCGTAGTCGAGCCTGGCCACCGATCGCACCCGGGCCCGCTCGACCTTCGCCGCCGTCTGCACGCCGTCGGCGTCGAGGTTCACGGTCCAGAGGAAGGCCGGCCGCACCTGGTCGGGCAGCAGCGACGCCGCGCCCTCGGAGAGCACCGGCGGGTGCAGCGGGATCTTGCCGTCCGCGCCGTAGAGGGACTCGCCGCGCTGCCGCGCCTCGACGTCGACCGGGCTGCCGGGCTCGACGAACGCGGCCACGTCGGCGATCGCGTAGTGGACCACGTAGCCCGCGCCGGCGGGGTCGCGCTCCAGGTGCAGCGCCTGGTCGAGGTCCATCGAGCCCGGCGGGTCGATGGTGACGAACGGCAGGTCGGTGCGGTCCAGGTCCGGGAGCCGGGGCTCGGCCGCGGCGGCCTCCGCGGCGGCGAGCACCTCGGCCGGGAAGTCGGGGTCGAGCTTCTGCTCGGTCCGGATCGCGGCGATGCCGTCCTCCAGGGTCGCGACGGGGTGGCGGACCCGCAGGACGCGGCTGCTCACGAGATACCTCCGGGAGGGTCGGGGGTGCTACCGGTGCCACCCTATGCAGCCGGCGGGCAGGCTGCTCCTTAGGCTTGCGCGGTGCTGATCCTGCTCCCTCCGTCCGAAGGCAAGTCCGCCCCGGCCCGGGGCGCCCACCTCGACCTCGGCGCGCTGGACCTGCGCGCGCTCACCGAGCCGCGGGCGCGGATGCTCGACCTTCTCGTCACCGCGTCGGCCGAGGACCCCGCCGGGACCGCCGCCGCGCTCGGGCTCGGACCCACCCAGGCCGACCTGGTCGAGCGCAACGCCGCACTGCGGACGGCGCCGACGGCACGCGCGGACAGGATCTACACCGGCGTCCTGTACGACGCCCTCGACCTGGCCGGCCTCGACGCGAGCGCCCGCCGGCGCGCCACCCGCTGGCTCGGCGTGATGTCGTCGCTGTTCGGTGTGGTGCGGCCGAGCGACCGGATCCCGGCGTACCGGCTCTCCGGCGACACCAACCTGCCCGGCGCCGGCATCGTGAGCTCCTACTGGAAGCCGTTCCTGGAGCCGGTGCTCACCGAGGCCGCCGGCTCCGGCCTGGTCGTCGACCTCCGCTCCGGCACGTACGCCGGCTTCTGGCGGCCCTCCCCCGAGATCGGCCGGAAGGTCGCGACCGTGCGTGTGCTCCACGAGCACAACGGCACCCGCAAGGTGGTCAGCCACTTCAACAAGGCCACCAAGGGCAGGATCGTGCGGGCGATGCTGACCGACGGCGGCACCCCGGGAACTCCGGCCGCTTTCGCCGAGCAGCTGCGCGACCTCGGCTGGACCGTCGAGGTCGGCGAACCGAAGCAGAGCCGTTCAGGGGGGCTGGGCACTCAGCTCGACGTGGTCGTCACCGACCTCTGAGGCACAGGCCTCACCCGCGCGGGCGTGCTCCAGCGCCTCGCCGACCGACTCGCCGTCCTCGATGTCGATCTCGGACGAAGCCATCAGCAGGTCGAAGGCGCGAGCAACCTGCTCGGCGGGGAGCCGGAACGAGCGGCTGAGCACCCAGTGCAGCTCGGCGACGACGGTCAGTGCGACGAAGCCGCGGTTCTCCTCGCTCAGCGTGGCCAGCAGCCGACGGGCGGCACGCACCTGGTCCGGGTCGTCCTCGGCGAGGTAGCAGTAAGAATCACCCGAGCTCGGGCTTCACGACCTCGCAGATCAGCTTCAGGCTCTCCCAGGACGGCTCGGCGGGCAGGCCCCCGCAAGCCGGGTGCGTCGTGATCAGCCGCAGTTCACCGGACCTCGCCCGGTCGATCATCTCCTCCGGACTGAGCACCACGTACACGCCGGCGGCACGCATCTCCTCCACCGTGGTGGAGACGTCGCGGACATGGCTGACCGTGCTGCCCGGCTGCCTCCAGGCCTCGTACCCGGTGGCGTCGGCCAGCAGGTGCTCCCCGTAGGCGTCCCAGAACTTGTCCGGGTCCTCGGCGCAGAAGACGTTCGCAGGACCGCCGGCCGGCGGCTGGATCACCATGCCGGGTTCGCGTCCGTGCGCCCGGCACTCCTCCTGGTAAAGCGCGACGAGCTCGGGCGACTGCCCCTGCGGCGCGAACGGGAGTCCGAGCCGGGCCGCCCGGCGCGCGGCCGCCTTCGAGCCGCCGCCGTAGAAGAGGAACGGGCCCGGGTCGGAGAACGGCGTCGGCACCACCTGGACGGTGCGGCCGTCGTACTCGAACGGCTCGCCGGTCCACGCCTGCTGCAGCACGCCGATCGCGGCCTCGACGTCCTGCCCGCGGGACTCCCAGGGGCGCCCGTGAAGCGCGTACTCCTCGGGCCGGTAGCCGAGCCCGACGGTGTACGTCACGCGGCCGCCGGAGAGGTGGTCGAGGACCGCCATGTCCTCGGCGAGCCGGATCGGCTCGTAGAGGTTGAGCAGCAGCGCCGAGACGGCGATCGGGATCCGCGAGGTGCGCGCCGCGAACGCCGCCGCCACCGGGATCGGGCTCGGCAGGTAGCCGTCCGCCGAGGCGTGGTGCTCGGAGACCATCAGCGAGGCGAACCCGTGGCTCTCCACGTACGCCGCCTGCTCCAGCGAGCGGGCGAAGATCTCCTGGCGGGTGGCGCGGTCGGCGCCGGGTGCGCGGAAGTCGTAGCGGGCGACGAAGTACGTTCTCGGGGAGGTACGCGGCATGCGCGCAACCTACAGCGGCGCGTCCGTGGGCCGCCCGTTGAACAGCCGAAGATTCGACAACCGCTCGTTGCCGCCATCCCCTTGAGGTGTGGCCCCTCGGAAGTACGAGATCACCGTGACGGAGGCCGGCGACAGCTCCATCTTGTAGAGCGCGTCCAGCGGTGCCCCGACCGCGTCCGCGACCAGCGTCTTGATCGGCGTCACGTGGCTGACCACGACGACGGTCTGGCCGGTGTGCGCGGCGAGGATCCGGTCGCGGCCCTCCAGGACCCGGGCCTCGACCTCGCGGAACGACTCTCCCCCGCTCGGTGCCACGTCGAGGTTGCCGAGCCACGCCGACAGGTCGTCGGGGTAGCGCTCCTGGATCTCGGCGAAGCTGAGCCCGTCCCAGAGCCCGAACTCCATCTCGGCCACGCCGTCCTCGACCAGCACCGGCTTGGCGAACCGCTCGGCCAGGATCTCCGCGGACTCCCGGGTCCGCCGGACCGGCGAGGAGATCAGCGCGTCGACCTGGTCGGCCAACGGCGCCAGCCAGTCGCCGGTGGCGCGCACCTGCGCCCGGCCCTCGTCGTTCAGGCCGGGGTTCGCGCCGCCGAGCCCGCCCGAGAAGAGCCGCTTCGCGGTGTGGTCGGTGACGCCGTGGCGGACCAGGATCAGCGTGGTCGGCGGATCCGTCGGCGGCATCCAGCCACCGCCGGGCTGCGTCTGGTCGCGCTCCCCGGCGACGTCCTCGGCGACGTCCTCGGCGACCTCGTCGGCAACGGCGCCGACGACCACGTGCACCCCGGGCGCGAGCGTCCCGTCGAGGGCCTCGTTGCCGAGCCGGTCGGCGTGCCCGTTCTCGGCACGCGGCACCCAGGTGTAGACGGTCCCGGACGGCGCGAGCGCCTGCGCCCGGGCCGCGAGCGGCCGCATCGACGGGTGCTTGATCTTCCAGTTGCCGGACATCTGCTCGACGACCAGCTTGGAGTCCATCCGGACCTCGACCGACGCCTGCGGCACCAGCTCGACGGCCATCTCCAGGCCCGCGATCAGGCCCTGGTACTCGGCGACGTTGTTGGAGGCCACCCCGATCCGCTCACCGCGCTCGGCGAGGACGACCCCCGTGGCCGCGTCCTTCAGCACCGCCCCGTACGCCGCCGGCCCCGGGTTGCCCCGGGAGGCCCCGTCGGCCTCGACGACGACCGCGGTGACCTCGGAGAATCCGTCGGTCACAGACCTGACTCGGAGGTGCGCACGAGGATCCGGTCGCACTCCTCGCACCGGACCACCTCGTCGACCGGCTTGGCCGCGATCACCGCCAGGTCGGACGCGTTCAGGGTGAGCCGGCAGCCCTCGCACTCGCGGCGGCGCAGCGCCGCGGCACCGGTCCCGCCCTTGGACGCCCGGAGCTTCTCGTAGAGCGCCATCAGGTCGTCGGGCAGGCCCGAAGCCCCGGCCTGGCGCTCGGCCAGCACCTTCTCGAGGTCGGTCTCGATCTCGCGGGCCCGGTCCGCCCGGGTGCGCTCCAGCGCCTCGGCCTCGCGGTCGATCTTGGCGAGCGCCGCCTCCCGGTGCTCGAGCTCGGCCTGGGCCGTCTCCAGGCGCTCCATCACGTCGATCTCGACGTCCTCGAGGTCGGAGATGCGGCGCTGCAGCGACTCCAGCTCGCCGAGCATCCGCTGCAGTGCCTTCGGGTCGCTGATGGAGCCGGCGTCGACCATGCCCTGGTCGCGCTCGCGGCGGGCCTTGACCTGCTCGACGTCGGCGTCGGCGCGCTTCTGCTCCTCGGTGAGGTCCGCGACGGCGACCCGGAGGTCCCGGGCGGCGTCGTCGACGTCGGACCGGCCGCGCATCAGCTCGGCCAGCGCGGTCGCCTCCGGGATCGTGGCGAGCTGGTGGCGCAGCCGGTCGAGGCGCGAGTCGAGCTCCTGCACGTCGAGCAGCTTCAACTGGACAAACGGGTCGGCTTTCAGTGCGGGCTCCTCGGTCGGATCAGACCCGGAAGGACCACGGGTCTGTGTTGATCGTGCTGACGTGGACGTCCACCGTATCGCCCAGGGCGACCAGCAGCCGATCCCGGAGTACCGGGAGCCACATCCACTCGGCCGCCCAGTGCGCGATGTCGACCAGCGCGGGGCCGCCGTTCTCGCCCGACTCCGACGCCGGGTGGTGCCGCAGGTCGGAGGTCAGGTAGACGTCCGCGCCGGCCGCGCGGGCCCGGTCGAGCAGGAAGTCACCGGCCCCGCCGCAGAGCGCGACGGTCGACACCGGCCGGTCCGGGTCGCCGGCGACGCGGACGCCGTGGGCGGTCTCCGGGAACGTGCGGGCGACCAGCTCGGCGAAGCCGCGCAGCGTGGTCGCCTCCGGCAGCGTGCCGATCCGCCCCGACCCGTGGTCGGGGTCCGGGAGCGAGGCCAGCGGTACGACGTCGTACGCGGGCTCCTCGTAGGGGTGCGCCGCGACCAGGGCGGCGACGACCTGCTCCCGCAGCCGGCGGTCCAGGATCGCCTCGACCCGTACCTCCTCGACGACCTCGAGGTGGCCGACCGCGCCGATCGCGGGGTTCGCGCCCGGCAGTGGCCGGAACCGGCCCTCCCCCGGGGTGCTGAAGCTCGCCGAGTCGTAGTCGCCGATGGCACCGGCCCCGGCGCCGGTGATCGCGGTCCGGACCCGGTCGGCGTCGGCGACCGGGACGAAGACGACGACCTTGTCGCGCGGCTCGGCCGGGTCGGGTGCCAGCGGCCGGGTCCCGGTCAGGCCGAGCGCGAGCGCGATCGACGCGCTCACCCCGCCGGCCGGGGCGTCGGCGTTGGTGTGCGCGGTGAGCAGCCCGCAGCCCGACGAGACGAGCCGGTGCACGACGCGCCCCTTCGCGGTGGTGGCCGCGACCGTGGAGGTGCCCTTGAGGTACAGCGGGTGGTGCACGATCACCAGGTCCGCGTCCCGCGCGACCGCCTCGTCGGCGACCGCCTGCACCGGGTCCACGGCCAGCACGATCCGGCGCACCTCGGCGTCCGGGTCGCCGCACACCAGCCCGACCGCGTCCCAGTCGTCGGCGCGGTGCGGCGGGTACCAGCCCTCCACCAGGGCGGTGACGTCGGCGAGTCGCATGGCCGCAGGCTACCGGTGGGCGGGCGCGTCCTAGTTGACCTGGCGGTCGCGCCCCTCCCAGTACGGCGCCCGCAGCTTGAACTTCTGCAGCTTGCCGGTCGCCGTCCGGGCGAGCACCTCGCGGAACTCCACCGTCGTCGGCGCCTTGTAGCCGGCCACCTTGGACTTGCAGTACGCGATCAGCTCGGCCTCGGTGAGCGCCGACCCCTCGGCCTTCACCACCAGCGCCTTGATCGTCTCGCCCCACTTCTCGTCCGGGACGCCGATCACCGCGACCTCGGCGACGTCGGGGTGGGAGAAGATGACGTCCTCCACCTCGATCGAGGACACGTTCTCGCCGCCGGTGATGATGACGTCCTTCTTGCGGTCCTGGATGGTCAGGTAGCCGTCCTCGCCGATCACGCCGCCGTCGCCGGTGTGGAACCAGCCGCCGGCGAGCGCGCGCTCGGTCTCCTCCGGCTGGTCCCAGTACCCCTCGAGCACCACGTTGGAGCGGGCCAGCACCTCGCCCTGCGGATCGACCTGGAGGGTCACGCCGATCGCCGGCGCCCCCGCGCGCACCAGCCGGGACGCCCGGTCCTCGGCCGAGAGGTCGTCCCACTCGGCCCGGGTGCGGTTGATGGTGAGCAGCGGCGAGGTCTCGGTCAGGCCGTAGATCTGGATGAACTCCCAGCCCAGCTCCTCCTGCACCCGCACGATCGTCCTGGTCGGCGGCGGAGCGCCGGCGCAGATGATCCTGACCTTGTCCCGGCCGGGGACCTCCCCGTCCCAGCCGGCGGCCGCCTCGAGCACCGAGTTCACGACGGCGGGTGCCGCGCACATCACGGTGACGCCGTGCTTCTCGACCCGGCGGAGGATCTCGGCGCCGTCGATCTTGCGGAGGATGACGTGCGGGACGCCCATGCCGGTCATCGCGAACGGCATCCCCCAGCCGTTGGCGTGGAACTGCGGAAGCGTGTGCAGGTAGACGTCGCGGTCGGTGACCCCGGCGTGCAGCGCGAAGGTGACCGCGTTGGTCCAGATGTTGCGGTGGGTGATCTGCACACCCTTGGGGCGGGCGGTCGTCCCGGAGGTGTAGTTGATCGTCGCGGTCGCGTTCTCGTCGTGCTCCCACGCCCGCGGCTCGACACCCGGCAGGTAGAGCTCCTCGTCCTGGCCGATCACGAACTTGTGCTCGCACTCCACCCCGGCGAGGGCGTCGACCAGCTCCGGGTCGACGTACAGCACCCGGGCGCCGCTGTGCTCGACGATGTAGGCGACCTCCTCGGCGGAGAGCCGGAAGTTCACCGGGACCAGCACCCGGCCGTAGCCGCAGACGCCGAAGAACGCGCTCAGCAGGCGGGCGCTGTTGTGCGAGACGAAGGCGACCCGGTCCCCGACCTCGAGGCCCAGGCTGTCGTGCTTCGCGGCCATCTGCCGCGCCTTCTCGCCGAGCTCGGCGTAGGTCAGGTCACCGAGCGACGGAGCGGGCTGGTCCGGCTCGTCGTGCACGCCGATCCGCTCGCGGTAGACCGCCAGGGCCCGGTCGAGGAAGTCGGCAGCGCTGAAGGGAACGATCACGAGTGGCCTCCGTCACAGTGGGGTGACGCCAATCTAGCCGCCCCCGCAGGGGCGTCCGGATGCCGGTCAGCTCGGCGGGACCGGTCCGCCCGTCGCGTCCACGGCGCCGTACTGGCCGATCTTGCCGCCGACCCGTGCCGCCAGCGCGAGCACCGTCGCGACCCGGCCCATCGGCGTCTCCAGGCTGTCCACCCCGCTGACCGTTGCGGTCGCGGTCGTGTCCCCGCGCAGCGTCCCCAGGACCCCGCGTTCGCCCGCCGACGCGGACGTTCCCGCCAGCACCGTCGGCACCCGCGCGCCGAACGCCCGCATCAGCGCCACCGGTACCGCGTTCTCCCCCGCCGCCGACGCGGACTTCGCCGGCGGACCGGCCACGAAGACCGCGAGCTGGCCGCGGGGCGAGGCTGTCGACACCTTCACCAGACCGGCGGCCTGCAGGCCCGAGACCAGGCCCACCGCGGTCTGGTCGTACGCCGACCCGCCGGGCCCGGCGCCGGGGTCGGCCCCGATGGCGCGTGCGAGGACGGTGCCGAGCCGTTCGTAGCCGGTGGCGCTGACCGGGATCCCGAGCGCCTTGTTCTGGGCGGCGAGCTGGTTGGTGAGCGCGTCGACGAGCGAACGCCCGGACGGATCGACCGCCGCCGGCTCGACGCGCGCCTCCGCGGTGACCTTCGCGCCGGCGGAGACCAGCAGGGCGCGCAGCGCGTCGACCTGCGCCTGGTCGGCCCCGGGCAGCGCCACCAGGGTGACGGTGCGTCCGGCCAGCTTCCCGGCGACCAGTGCCGGCGCGGTCTCGTCGGAGTAGGCGGTGGCGAACTCGGCCGCGGCACTCAGCGCCGCGACCTGGTCCTCCGCGCGAGCGGCGCCGGCGCGCGCCCGGTCGAGATCCCGGTCGCGTTGCTCGGCGCTCTTCTGCAACGGTCCGGCCCCGAGCGCGATCCCGAAGGCGAGCACGAGCACGCCGATGGCGGTGCGCAGCATCCACGGCTTCATCAGAATCCCCCGCGCAGGTCGTGCCACCACTCGTTGCCGATCGGTGTCGCCACGATCGTGAAGGCGAGCACGGCGAGTGCGATCAGCAGCAGGACGACGAGGTGCGCCGGGCGGACCCGGCCGGTGTAGAGCAGCGGAACGGCGTCGGCCTCCACCAGCGTGGCCCCGAGCCGGAGCCGGGTGAGGACGGCACTGGCCTGGTCGCCGCGACCGCGGTCGATGAACTCCTCGAGCGTGCCGTGGGCGCCCACGGGCACCACCAGCCGGGCGCCCCCGAGGTGCGCGAGCAGCAGGCCGACGTCGAGCGCGCCGATCCCGGTCGCGACGGTGTGCACCGGCAGGTTGCGCTGCTCGATCCGCTTGCGGGCGGCCTCGCCGCCCCCGGTGAGCACGACCTCGTCGGCCCGGTCGAGGGTCTTGTCCTCGACCCGTCCGGGCCCGGACAGGACGACGACCGCCGGACGCTTCCGCTTCCGGGCGAGCAGGTCCGCACCGGCGTCGACGCCGATCAGCACCGGCTTCTGCTCGCGCAGGAAGGTGCGCAGCCGGGCCAGGTCGGCCTCGGTCGCGGTCGGCCCGACCACCACGACGGTGCGGCCCTCCAGCGGGGTCCGCAGCGCCGGGGCCCCGGTGCCGTGCAGCAGCAGGCCCTCCTCGCGGCGGACGAGCTCGCTGGCGGTGTGCGCGAAGGTCGCGAGCTGGTCGGCGAGGCCGCTGCGGGCGTCGTCCATCCGGCCGGCGATCTCCTCGGGGTGCAGCACCCGGACGTCGGCGGCGACCAGCGCGCCGGCGTACAGGGTGGTGCCGTCGAGGCGTACCTCGGCGCCGTCGGTCAGCCCGCGCACCCGTGCGGGGTCGGCCTCGAGGAGCAGCACGCCGGCGTCGGCGAGCAGCCTCGGGCCGAGGTTCGCGAACCGACCCGAGATGAACTCGGCGCCGTTGATCACGGCGTACGGCTTGCGGTCGGCCAGGGCCCGCGCGGTGGTGGCGTCCAGGTCGCGTCGCTCGAGGGCGACGATGTCGCCCTCCTCGACACGGCTGATCAGGGTGCCGAGATCGCGGTGGCTGCGCAGGGTGGCGCGGTGACCCGGGACGGCAGGTTCGGGAGTACGTCGCTTGGGGAAGCTCATGACCGGGGAATCGTCACACGGCGCCGGACCGAGATCGTGCAGGTGGCCGGGTCGGGCATGTCGTCAGCCGCGGGCGGCCCGGGCTTCCTGCGCGACGTCGAGCAGCTCCTGCGCGTGCGCCATCGCCGTCTCCGAGGCCTCCATGCCGGCGAGCATCCGGGAGAGCTCGCGGACCCGGCCGGCGTCGTCGAGGACCTCCAGCCCGGAGGTGGTCACCCGACCGTCGCTGGCCTTCTGCACCACGACGTGCCGGTCGGCGAACGCGGCCACCTGCGGGAGGTGGGTGACGACGAGGACCTGGGCGGAGGCGGCCAGCGCGGCGAGGCGGCGGCCGATCTCGACGGCCGCCTTGCCGCCGACGCCCGCATCCACCTCGTCGAAGACGAAGGTCGGGACCGGGCTGGTCCCGGCGAGGACGACCTCGATCGCCAGCATCACCCGGGACAGCTCGCCCCCGGAGGCGCCCTTGCCGAGCGGGCGCGGCTCCGCGCCGGTGTTGGCGGCGAGCAGGATCTCGATCTGGTCGATGCCGTGCGCGGTGAAGCGCCAGGTGCCGCCGTCGACCTCGAGACCCTCGACGTCGGGGGTGCGGGTGAGCTCGATCGCCACCCGGGCGTGCGGCATCGCCAGGGCGGTCAGCTCGTCGCTGACCGCGGCGGCCAGGGCGCTGCCGGCCTTGCGCCGGGCCTTGCTGAGCCGGTCGGCCGCGGCCGCCAGCTCGGAGCGCAGCGCGGCCCGCTCGCCGCGAAGCTCCTCGGCGCGGGTCTCGGAATTGTCGAGGCCGAGCAGCCGCTCGGAGGAGATCGCCGCCCAGGCGAGCACCTCGTCGACGGTCTCGCCGTACTTCCGGGTCAGCGCGGTCAGCGCGGCCCGGCGCTCGGAGACGGTCGCCAGGCGGGCCGGGTCGGTCTCCAGCCCGCTCGCGTACGACGCCACGTCGGCGGCCACGTCGGAGAGCAGGTAGCTGACCTCGGCGACGCGGTCCGCGAGCCGGCCGGCCTCCTCGTCGTGCTCGCGCACCGACTCCAGCGCCCGGCGGGCCGCAGCGACGGCGCCGAGCGCGTCCGGCGCCTCCTGCTCGGCGGAGAGCGCCTCGCGGGCCAGCTCTGCGGCGGTGCGCAGCGTGTCGGCGAACCCGAGCCGGGACTCCTCGGCCGCGAGCCGGACGTCCTCGCCGGCTTCCGGGGCGACGGACTCGATCTCGCCGAGGCCCAGCCGGAGCACGTCGGCCTCGCGGGCCCGTTCGCGGGCGGCGCCGACGACCTCGGCCAGCTCGGCCTCGACCGCGCGCAACCGGCCGAACAGATCGGCGTAGGTCTTCTTGAGCGTGGCGACGGTGCTGCCGGCGTAGCCGTCCACCGCGGCCCGCTGCGCCTCGGCCTGGAGCAGGCGGTGCTGGTCGGACTGACCGTGCACCGCGACGAGGTGGGCGGCGACGTCCTGGAGCGCCGCGACCGGGACGGAGGCACCGCCGAGGAACGCCCGCGAGCGACCCTCGGCAGCGAGCTGCCGGGCCAGTACGACGACGCCGTCCTCGACCGCGCCGCCGACCTCGTCGGTGCGCGTGGCGACCGGGTGGGCGGGGTCCTCCCCCACGGCCACGATCCCCTCCACCCGGGCGGCCTTGGCGCCGCTGCGGACCGCGCCGGCGTCCGCCCGCGAGCCGAGCAGGAGACCGAGCGCGGTGACCAGCATGGTCTTGCCGGCGCCGGTCTCGCCGGTCACGACGTTGAGCCCGGGACCGAGCTCGAGAACGGATTCGTCGATGACACCGAGCGAGCTGATCCGGATCTCCTCGATCACGGCCTACCTCCGTTCTTGCGGCGCTCGGAGGCGCCGCGCCAGCCCTCGACCGGCAGATCGAACTTCGCGACCAGCCGGTCGGTGAAGGGAGCCTGGTGCAGCCGGGCGAGCCGGACCGGGGTGCGGCCGCGGCGGACCTCGATGCGGGCGCCCGGCGGCAGGTCCACCGTGCGGCGGCCGTCGCACCAGAGCACGCCGGCACCCTCGGTCTGGGCGAGCACCTCGACGGCGAGGACCGAGTCGGGCGCGACGACGAGCGGGCGGGCGAACAGCGCGTGCGCGCTGATCGGCACCATCAGCAGCGCGTCGACCCCCGGCCAGACCACCGGTCCGCCGGCGGAGAAGTTGTAGGCGGTCGAGCCGGTCGGGGTCGCGCACACGACACCGTCGCAGCCCCACCGGCTGAGCGGCCGTCCGTCGACCTCGACGACGACCTCGAGCATCCGCTGCCGGGCGGCCTTCTCGACGCTGGCCTCGTTGAGCGCCCAGGTCTCGGTGACCAGCTCCTTGCCCTGGTACACCGCGACGTCGATGGTGAGCCGGTCCTCGGCGGTGTAGCGACGCTCGACGATCGCCTCGATGGTCGCCTCGACGTCCTCGCTCTCGGCCTCGGCGAGGAAGCCGACGTGGCCCAGGTTGACGCCGAGCACCGGGGTCCCGGCGGCATGCGTCAGCTCGGCGGCGCGCAGGATCGTGCCGTCGCCGCCGATGACCACGGCGAGCTCGCAGCCGGTGGCCGCTTCCTCCTCGGCGACCGGCTCGATGCCGTCGTCGGCGGACAGGCCGAGCTCCGCGGCCTCCTCGGCGAGGACCCGCACCAGCAGGCCGTGGCTGCGCAGCGAGGAGACCACCTGGCGCGCCACCTTCAGCGCGTCCTCGCGCCCGGTGTGCGCGAGCAGGAGGATCCGCCGCTCACCCTCGGTCGTCGTCACGCGTCACAGCCTCTCATCCGGGTCGGACAGGGCGGCGGAACGGCTCACCTCGGTGGCGATCTCCTCGTCCCCGATCGTGGCCTCGCCACGCCGCAGCCAGAGGAAGTACTCCACGTTCCCGGACGGACCGGGCAGCGGGCTGACCGCCACCCCGACCGCGCCCCAGCCCCGTTCGGCGGCGGCCCGGGCGACCCCGGTCACCGCGTCCACCCGGTACGCCGCCTCCCGGACGACCCCGCCCTTGCCGAGCCGTTCCTTGCCGACCTCGAACTGCGGCTTCACCATCAGCGCGAGGTCGCCGTCGGGGTCGGTCACGCCGAGCAGCGCGTCGAGGACCAGCCGGAGCGAGATGAAGGAGAGATCGCCGACCACCAGGTCGACCGGTCCCCCGATCAGCTCGGGGGTGAGCTCACGGATGTTCGTCCGGTCGTGCACGACGACGCGCTCGTCTGACTGCAACGACCATGCCAGCTGGCCGTAACCGACGTCGACGGCGACGACCTGCGCCGCGCCGGCACGCAGCAGCACGTCGGTGAAGCCCCCGGTGGACGCGCCCGCGTCGAGGCAGCGCCGCCCGGCCACGGTGAGACCGTGCTCGGAGAAGGCGGCGAGCGCCCCGGCGAGCTTGTGCCCGCCGCGGCTGACGTAGTCCGGCCGGTCCGGGTCCTGGCGGACGACCAGGTCGGCGTCCGTGGTCACCCCGGTCGCGGGCTTGGTGGCGCGCTGCGCGTTGACGGTGACCCGGCCGGCGGCGATCAGCTCGGCGGCGTGGTCGCGGGAGCGGGCCAGGCCGCGACGGACGAGCTCGGCGTCCAGCCGCAGACGGCGCGGTGGCATCTGCTGGGTGTCCCGCTACTCGTCGCCGGCACCGGAGAGCGTGCGCCGGAGCTGGTCGTGGGCCTGCTCGAAGACGGCGACGTGCTCGTCGACCGGCTCGTCGGAGAGCCCCTCCAGCGAGCGGAGCACCTCGTCGACAGCCGGGTGGCCGGTCCCGGTGACGACGGCTTCGTCGGGCTCGTCGACGTACTCGTCGACCGGCTCGTCGGTGTGCTCGAACCCGGACTGCTCGCTCATGGGGGCAACGCTACCCGGGCGGGAGGACGCCGGCGGTGTCGGCGTCCGCGCCGGCCGTGTCGCGGTACGCCCACAGCGCCGCGGCCACGGCAGGCCACCAGTCGTGCCGGTCACCGCCGCCGGAGACGACCAGGCGTCCGCCGTCCGTCCGGGCGGTCCAGCCGCCGAGCCGGATCACGCCGTCCTCGGCGACGGGCTCGGGCGCCGGCAGCGCCAGAGAGCCGAGGTCCGCGCCGACGTACGTCGGCCGGCGGTCCGCGGGTAGGCGGGCCAGGTCGGCCAGCGTGGTCACGCCGGTCATCACGAGCAGGCTGTCCCAGCCCGTGCCGAGCGCGCCGTCGATGTCGGTGTCGAGACGGTCGCCCACCATCAGCGGACGCTCGCCGCCGACCCGGGCGAGCGTCTCCTCGAAGAGCGCCGCCTCCGGCTTGCCGGCGACCACCGGGGTCCGGCCCGAGAACCGGGCGACCAGGTCCACCAGGGCGCCGTTGCCGGGACCGGGGCCGCGCGGCGTGGGCACGGTCGAGTCGATGTTGCTCGCGACCCAGGGCAGGCCGTTCTGGACCAGGATGGCGCCGTCGATCACCCGCCGCCACGGCATGTCCGGCCCGAACCCCTGCACGACCGCCACGGGCCCGTCGGCCGGCGAGGTCACCGGGACCAGACCGCGCTCACGCAGCGCCGCCTCGAGCCCAGGGCCGCCGATCACGTAGACCTTGCTGCCGGCCGGCACCGCGCGCGCCATCAGCCGGGCAGCCGCCTGCGCACTCGTCACGACGTCGCCGTCCTTCGCCGGGATACCCAGCTCGCGGAGGTGTGCGGCCACGTCCTCGGGCGGGCGGGAGGCGTTGTTGGTGACGAACGCCAGGTGCATCCCGGCGGCCTCGGCGCCAACCAGTGCGTCGACCGCCCCCGGCACTGCGGCAGGGCCGACGTAGACGACACCGTCCAGGTCGAGCACCGCGACGTCGTACGCCGCCCGCAGCGGGACGCGACCCGAGCCGGCGGTCACGGGTCAGCCCTGGGCCAGCGTGCGCTCGACCTCGGCCGCCCGCGCGCCGGCGTCGGTCACCTCGTCGGTGTCGATCGCCTCGGTGCGGTGGAACCACTCGAGCGCGTCGGCGGGCCGTCCGGCCTCCAGCAGCGTCTCGGCGTAGGTGTAGCGCAGCCGCGCCACCCACGGCGCGCGCGACTTCGAGTTCAGCGGGGACTGCTCGAGGATGCGCAGCGCGGCGTCGTACTCCTTGCGGTCGCGACGGGCGCCGGCCTCGACGATCACCGTCTCCGCGGTGAGCGGCGCCGAGAACTTGTCGCGCGGAGCGTTCTTGAGCAGCGCCAGCGCGCGGTCCGGCCGGCCGAGCGCGCGCTCGCAGTCGGCCATGATCGCGACGTACTCGTGAGCGCCGTTCATCCGCTTGGCGGCACGCAGCTCGGCGAGCGCCTCGGCGTACTCCCCAGCCGCGTAGGCGGCCTCACCGACGGCTTCCCGCACCACGGCGAGACGGGCGGCGCGGGCCCGTGCCGCCAGCGTGTGCTCGTACGCCGTCCTCGGGTCCGACTCGAGGACCTCCTCGGCCGCGGCGAGGTGGCGTGCCACCCGTAGGCCGAGCTTCTCCGGCAGCGACTTCAGCTGGTCGCGCACGGACCGGTCCAGCTCCTTGCCGGTGATGTGCTCCGGGATCTCGGGCCCGTCGTACCGCTTCTGGTCCGCGGTCCGGTCCTCGGTGCGGTCCGCACCGGGCTTGCCCTTCCAGTCGCCGCGACGACCGCCACCCTGCGCTGAGCGAGTGCCTGCGGCGTCGTCGCGCCGCGCGCGGCTGTAAGGACGCTTCTCGTCGTCACGCTTGGGGCCGCGGCTCGCGGGCTTGCCGTCCCGGCTGCTCGACGGCTTCCCACTGCGGCTGCTCGTCGGCTTGCTGTCACGGCTCGAAGAGGTGCGGACGCCGGCGGGCTTGCCGCCGCGGGCTCCTCCCCGGGGGTTGGAGCTTTTGCGGTCGTCCGCCATGGTGCGCCTGCCTTCCGCTGCACGTATGTGTGTGGAGAAAAGAGTAAGGGCCGCCCCAGAAGGGGCGGCCCTTACGAAAGTTATGTCCGGCGACGTCCTACTCTCCCACAACCTCCCGGTTGCAGTACCATCGGCGCTGAACGGCTTGACTTCCGGGTTCGGAAT